>NZ_WBKL01000189.1:0-2889 GCF_015714705.1 Nostoc sp. NZL
GCTCTAGCATCTTTGTCCTTACTGCTTTTTCTATACTCTCAAAGCTTGTCAACTCTTCTGTTGGCGTATTCCGATAAAGAATTTCTGCTGCTTCCTGCAAACAGGTTTCCAAACGTTTGAAGTCTTCAGGGTTCATAGTAATTGCACTTGCCGCTCTTGTTGCCAGTGTAACTTTTTTCCCAAAATTATACCTGTATTTGCAAAGGTGAGATGCTCCCCATTGATCTAGCAGATGTAGCGGCAGAGTTGAGGCAGTGCGATCGGGATATGGTGGCGATCAATGAGGCGATTAAGGGGTTTTGTGAGCAGTTGGGGATTGATGCGCCGTTATGAGTAAGAAGGTAAAGAAAAAAGTTCCTCAGTTGAGATTTTCTGAGTTTAAAGGTGATTGGAATGAGAAAAGATTAGAAGAATTATTTTCAGAGTTTAAGAGTGGTTACGGCATTACTTTTGATGACATTACTGAACATGGTACTTATCCAGTGTTTGGAGGAAATGGATTAAGAGGATATACAGAAAGTTTTACCCACAACGGCTTTTATTTTTTAATTGGTAGACAAGGCGCACTATGCGGGAATATCAATCGCACCAATGGAAAAGCATATATTTCAGAACATGCAATTGTTTGTAAAGCTAACGATACATCTGATACCGAGTGGCTTGCCCAGAGACTTGATTACTATAATCTTAATAGATTGTCAGAGTCATCAGCCCAGCCTGGTCTGTCTGTAAACAAATTATTGCGATTTAAGTTATTTGTTCCTTCTAAAGAAGAACAAGAAAAGATTGCTAGTTTTTTGGAGGCTGTCGATCGCCGTCTAACCCAACTTTGCCGCAAAAGGGAACTGCTGCAAACCTACAAACGCGGCGTTATGCAAAAACTCTTTTCCCAACAAATCCGCTTCAAACAATCCGACGGCTCCCCCTTCCCTGATTGGGAAAGGAAAAGATTAGAAGAATTATTTTCAGAATTCAAAAGCGGATACGGGATTACTTCTGATGAAATAACTGAACATGGTACTTATCCAGTATTTGGGGGGAATGGCTTAAGAGGATATACAGAAAAATTTACTCATGATGGCTTTTATTTTTTAATCGGTAGACAAGGCGCATTATGTGGAAATATTCATCGCACCTATGGAAAAGCTTATATTTCAGAACATGCAATAGCTTGTCGAGCAAATGACACGGCTAATACCGAATGGCTTGCTCAGAGACTTGATTACTACAATCTTAATAAACTGTCAGAGTCATCAGCCCAGCCTGGTTTGTCTGTAAACAAGTTATTACGCTTTAAATTGTTTGCTCCCTCTAAAGAAGAACAAGAAAAGATGACTGGTTTCTTAACTACCATAGATCGCAAAATCGAAACCATTTCCCGCCAAATCGATCAAACCGAACAATTTAAAAAAGGCTTACTTCAAAAGATATTTGTGTAATGAGGTGTTATGGAAAGTTTAGAAACTTTAGTCAAGAGGCATCTCAAAGAATTTCCCGAATTTCAATACTATGGTGCATTTGCCGAATTTATTAGCGCAATTGAAAGCTATCATCAAGATTTACATACAGGAGTAAGCCTAGACTGTTGCAATTCACTTTTACAAAGTATTTGTAAGACAATCATTACTCAAATTGATCCACGAATAGAAGGAAAAACTTTAAATAAAGGAGCGAAAAGTGAAACTAATAATCTTATCTCTGAGGCAGCCAAGTTACTTCAAAAAAATGATGATGTATGCGAAAGGGATTTTATTAGTAAACTATCACAGTTAGGAAAACATATTAATGAATTAAGAAATGCGAGAGGTGATTTATCTCACGGAAAACATATACCTAAAGAACTGCTTAACGATCAAGATTTATCGCGGCTACTGAGAGAAATAACAGAAAGCCTATCCCGTTATCTCATATCTTCATTTTTCAGTTTTGCCTTAGAAAAGCAGTCAAAAGAAGACATCAAAATCGAAGAAGACCGAATTAGATATAAAGAAAATCCAGAATTCAATGACTTTCTAGACGAAGAATATCCCTTAGACGGAAAACTACTTTATAGCCAAGCACTGTATACCCTTTACTATGAAGACTATGATATCCGGCTACAAACCTTCCTTGATGAACAAGCATTGTTAGACGAAGAATAGGGCATTACGGATAAATCTATTTGTGTAAAATCAAAGTGCAGCAGAGATTTTTCTATATGAAAGTGTGCGAGTCATCCAACCCAGGAGTTTTCCCACAATGATCGTAGCTAAAGACAACGCCCCTCACCTCACCCCGGACGAGTATTTTGCTTGGGAAGAACAGCAACTAGAAAAACACGAGTATATCAACGGCGAAGTTTACGCTATGACTGGCGGTAGCGTTAATCATAGCCGTATTGCAATTCGATTTACGACTATGTTTGATACCCATTTAGACGCTAGTAGTTGCATAACAGGTAACTCAGACTTGAGAGTTAATATTGTAGGAACTAATAACTATACCTACCCAGATGCCAGCGTTACCTGCAACGATCGCGACAAAACCACAACCCAATATATTACCTACCCCTGCTTAATTGTCGAAGTCCTCTCCGCCAGCACCGAAGCCTACGACAGAGGTGGCAAGTTCAGAATGTACCGCCAAAACCCAGCCTTAATCGATTACCTACTAGTCAGTTCCACCAGCATCGAAATCGACCTGTATCACAAAAACGATGCAGGCGACTGGTTGATTATCAACTACAAAGCAGGCGACGCAATCGAACTCAAAAGCATTAACCTCAATTTTTCCATTGAACAAGTCTATCGCGGTTTAACCCTCACCCCAGAAACCCCAACAGACATCATTAGGGAATAGGTAGTAGGTAATACTTTTATCCCATTCCCCATTCCCCATTCCCCTATGCCC
>NZ_WBKL01000200.1:0-6969 GCF_015714705.1 Nostoc sp. NZL
TGCCCCCTCCCTGCCCCCTAAAATTTGACCCGCAACTGTCCTGTCAAGGAATTACCACCGTAGGCACTTCCGCCAGTTTCTTGATTTCGGACATTACTAAAGCTATAGCCGAGGTCTGCCTCTATATTTGGTGAAACCTTTGCTGTACAGCGCGTTTGATAGGTATAGGCGTTGTCAAATTCTCCTTTAAGTCGCTGCTGTCCTAAGTTAGCAGCGAGGCGACAGCGTAAGAAATTAGCAATATCTCCTTCCCAAGCTACCTCAGCGTTGTAAACCAGAAAATCTGGTGGGGAAAAATAGCCACTTGTGCGTTCTAAATCGCGATCAAAACTCCAACTGAATAAGTTAGCTGCCAGAGAAAACTGTCCGAACTTGCGCTCTAGCCTACTAAATGACTGCACCTCAGAATTATTATCGTTGTAACTACCCAAACGCAATGATGAAAACAAGCTGGTGTTACGGTTAATCTGCCAGTATAAATCAGGCCCAAATCGCCAAGCAGTAATTTGATTGTCTAAAGTTCGAGCATTCGATTTATAAGGCCCTTGTTCTAAATTACCTGATAGTACTACTACCGATAGCAATTGACCGGATGACGAAACTTGCGGCGGCGAAATCGGAACCTCCACCTTAGCATTGAGATTGATAGCTGTAGGTAAACGATTGAACACATCGACTCCAGCTGCTGTTCGCAGAGTCACTTGCCCAATTTTTCCCTGCCATCCAACTTGTAAGGGAAAATTCGTTACTGATTCAACCCCGCGTTGCTCAAAGAAGTTAAAACCTGTCTTGAAAAATATTTTATTGCCATTATTCAATCGAAACTGAACCGTTGGTTCAAAAAAGAAATTGGTTTGGCCAAAGTTGTCTGTGTCATAGCGATAGTCCGTATGAAGACTTTCCAAAACTGCATCCGGCGTTTCTGGTTCAGTGGAAGTTGTTGCTGGGCTAGAATTCTGTGGTGTTTTGGGTAACGCTGACGGTAATCGCAGATCAGGATTGAAGTTTTCGGGTGCCGCAATCAAAATAGGTGTTGGCTTTAATCGATAGGAGAGCGGCATCGAAAATTCTAGTTCGCCCTTAGCAAAGCCAACAGCCAAAGCTCCTGCTCTCAAATCTCTGTGAGTTCTAAATTTTGAGTATCGCTCTGCTGACTTAGGATTTACTTTAGTGACTTGCTCGGTCAATTCTGGAGGTGATTTCCAGGTCTGATGTGCTTGAGCAGCTTGTAACTTAGCTTCTGATAATGCCCAAATACTTACGCTACAGATTACTCCCAATTGAATCTGTAGGCATCCCAAAATCAACTTAGTGTACAAACTATATCGAGAAACAAAGAGATAACGTCTAAAACTATCTGCCATAGGACGATACTATACTTGTAAATCAAAAAGTTGCTGCCAAAGAGTTTTCTGGCTGCTAGCTGATGTATTCAGCTTGGGATTATGATGCCCACAATATATCCTTGTTAAGACATGCCAAAGGAAAAAGACGTAACCAAAGGGATGATTAGCTAAACACAAGTAGTGAAGGGGAAGTGCTTTCTTTCATGCTTAACGATCGCCCGCTACGTACTAGACTTGATACCAAGTCCGGCTAATCACTTTTCATTAAAATCTTTTTGCGTAATACCATTTCTTTGTGAGGCTGCGCCAAACCCTTTTAACTTCTTTCTTTGTGTCCTTTGCGTCCTTCTCTAACGAGACGCTGCGCGAATGCGGTTCGTTTTTCTTTCTTTTACTTAGATTTAGCGCATCTTCATACAGAATTGGTATAAGAACGTCTGCCACACGCTGCGGGATCTTGCTACAGACAACTCTAAACGTCAGCCTAAACAATAAGTTTTTTAAGCAATATGATCTGAGGGGGCATTTAACCCCCTCACTTGTCGCGCAATTTAAGAGTCACCGCCACACCAGAACGGTTGGTGGGATTAGTTTCGCGGACATCTAGATGAAACAGCAAAAATTATACCAAAAGAATAGAAAACCCAACTTGCCGATACCTGATCATCTATTAGTGTTACCTGTCGGCAAATCAGGGTGGCAGATTTCTAAGATTTGGTAGGAATAGTTACTGTGATTTTGACCAACTGCCAACTGTTTTTGTTGAGTCTGCTGTTTCCATCTCAGGAGTTTCAGCATTGTCAACCTCAAGAGTTCGGAGCAGTTCTCGAACTACGTCTGTTGCTGGCCTTCCTGTTAAAGCACAGTAGGATTCAAGTTTCTTCATTTCCTCAGTTGTGAGATTTATTGTCAGTCGTTTAACAGCCCATTTTTTATTCATAATCCTCTTTTTGTCGTTGATATGTTCCTTTTTGCCGAAATCACCAAGTCATTACGATTGCTCCCGCAGTGCATAACCTACACCACGGAGTGTATGAATCAAACGCTTTTCATTATTGTCTTCTAACTTGAGTCGCAAATAACGAATATAAACCTCAATAATATTAGAATCACCCATGAAGTCGTAACCCCAAACTTTCTCTAAAATTTGGTTTCTAGTAAACACCTGACGGGGATGTGAGAGGAGGTATTCTAATAAGTCAAACTCTTTTGCTGTTAACTCAATGCTTCGTTTTCCCCGAAAAACTTCACGGGTGCGGCGATTTAAGCTTAAATCTTCAAATTGCAACAAATCCTCTTCTGTTTCTTGCGTGCGACGGAGATGAGCGCGAATTCTAGCTAGTAGTTCCTCAATGCTGAAGGGCTTAACTACATAATCATCGGCTCCCGCATCTAATCCTGCGACGCGATCGCTCACTTCATCTTTTGCTGTCAACAAAATTACTGGTACTGTACTGCCTGTTGTCCGTAAACGGCGACAAATTTCCAAACCTGTCAACCCTGGTAGCATCCAATCCAGGATCGCTAAATCTGGCGATGAGTCTCGCGCCAGGGTTAAACCAGCAATACCATCATGGGCTACACTTACTTGATATCCTTCGCTATTAAGTTCTAATTCGACAAATCGCGCCAGTTTGATTTCATCTTCCACTAAAAGGATATGTGCTGTCATATTTTTGCTCCTAAAGCAGGTAATGTGAGAATAAAAGTGCTACCATAACCTGGCTCTGCAAGGACGGCAACTTTGCCTCCCATACCTTTGCTAGGTGTTTCACAATATATCAACCTAAGCCTGCTTTGCCAGTCAAACGAGCGCGGGACGGATCAACTTGGTACAAGGGTTCAAAAATGCGAGACTGCTCCGACAAAGAAATGCCATTCAGATAGAAGGGCTATATGTAGGTAAACTGATTGTAAATATACTCCCTTCCCCTAACTTTGATTGAACACTTACACTACCCCCCATACCTTCTACAAGCGTCTTAACAATCGATAAACCCAAACCACAACCCCCAGTAGTATGAGAGCGGGATTCATCTACACGGTAAAATCTCTCGAAGATCCGTGCTTGCTGTTGCAAAGGAATGCCATAGCCTTCGTCACAAACTTGAATAATTGCCTTGTCTTGATGTTGATTTAATTTAAAAATTATAGGTGTATCAGCTTCAGAATACTTAATAGCATTATCAATCAAATTTAATAATACTTGTTTGAGGCGGCTGTAGTCTGCTTTTACCTCAATTGGGTAAATTTTTGACTCGATTGTAATGATGCGATCGCTATAGTTTTCTGCCATCATTATAACTTCTTCAACTAATTCATTTAGCACATAAGATTTCATTTGAAAGTACAAGTAACCACTATCTGCTCGTGCTAAATCAAGTAAATCTTGTAATAAGCGGATAGTTCGTTCAGCTTCCGATGCAGCAGTTTCTAAAGCTTCTTGTTGGGTTTGGGTTAAGTTATTCTGTCTTCGCAAGACGCTTTGCAAGTAACCATGTACAATCGTCAAGGGTGTGCGTAATTCGTGAGAAACATTACTTACAAATTCCCGTTCTTGCTTCCATGACTGGGAGAGACGCGATAACAGCATAGTTAAGGTTTGAGCTAATTCTTTAACTTCGCTTGGTGCATTATCAAGATATAACTGCGCTTGTCCTAAATCTTCAGCAGAAATCACAGAAGCCATTTGATTTAGCTGACGCAGAGGTTGCAAAGAACGCTTAATATAAAATGCGATCGCAGATGTTAATACAAGAATTGCCAAAATACTAGTAATCCCTAAACTCTGCACCATTACCACAAACATTCTTTGTTCGCGGGTAATATCCTTTACTACAAATAATTCACCGAGTAACTTACCCTGCACTTGCACAGAACTACCGCATAAAACAAAGTAGCTTTGGTTCACTTTGTAAACTTGTGGTTTAATCGGCATCTTAGTCAGGGACATTAACTCAGCTACCGTAGTATCAGATAACAAATCCAAAGGCGCAGATTTTACTAAAATTTTATTATCAGGACTTTTTAGCCATAATAATGTGTTGGTATTTGCCAAATTATTAATAGCCTTTTGCAACCCAGTTTCAGGTTGCATCATTTCACTATAAATTTGCACATCTTGCGGCAAGCGTTGGGCGATTTGTTCTATATTATATTTATGACTATCAACTAAAATTTGCTGCATTCTCCAACTAGTCCATGTAGCAAGGCTACCTAATACCAAAGCTGAAAAACCAGCAATACCAACCGTGAGGCGTGACTGTAAGGAAAATGGGTCTATATTTATCCAATTCTTTTTGATTTGCTTCACTGTTCTGGTCGCACTTTAGGTGTAGAAAAAGGCTTTATCAATAAAATAAGACTGCGAAATGTAAAGTTACTGTCAACCACTACATCTTTAGTTATAGCTGATTTGAACTTACCTCTGTCGCATACCTACAATGAAAAGTGCAGCCATTCCAAAAAGATTGCTAAATATTTTTATTTTATTGCCCTCTCAACTTCGTAAACCTTTGTCTAATAATCTAAATGTATTTATTAGTAATTAGATTAATTTTCGCTGAGAATTACCTTAAAATTTATCAAGCATAATTCAGGAGTCAGAATTCAGTTGTCTATTCTGTACGAATGGCGAATGAATAAGTGGTTTTAAAACCCCCACTGATTGATTCTGACTCCGAAGATAGCCTCTTAAAAAGTGAGGCTTAGAGCAATTTTGGATGTCCTTATGTTAGATTCGCTTCTTTATCCTTCTCTATTGCTGGTTCTTGATGCTGTGCTTCATATTCACCAAATTCCTGGATTAATTTTGCAACTAAACCTGTCCAGCCAGTTTGATGACTAGCTCCAATTCCGCTTCCATTATCACCATGAAAATACTCATAGAATAAAATCAGATTTTGCCAGTGTGGATCATTTTGAAACTTTTGTATTCCAGCATAGATAGGACGTTTACCAGAGGTATTTTGCAAGAAAATTCTAGTTAACCTTTGAGATAATTCGGATGCAACTTCCCAAAGTGTCATCATTTGACCAGAACCTCTAGGACATTCTACTTTGAAATCGTCTCCGAGATAATAATGAAACTTTTGTAGAGATTCAATTAGGATGAAATTTACGGGAAACCAAACGGGGCCGCGCCAGTTAGAATTCCCACCAAATAAACCACTACTAGATTCAGCCGGTTCATAATCCACCCGAAATTGCGAACCATTGACATCAAAAATATAAGGATTTTCAGCATGAAATCTAGAAAGTGCTCGAATGCCGTAAGGGCCAAAAAACTCGCTTTCATCCAGCATTTTTTGCAGAATACTTCTGAGCTTATCTCTAGAAACGATCGCCAGTAATCTCCTTGCACCCACTCCTTTTGTTTCCATACAAGCCACATTTTTGCGCAAGTCAGGACGGTTTTGGATAAACCATTCCAATCGCTTTTTAAAACCAGGAAGGATTTTTAAAGTTTCTGGTTCAATAGTTTCAATAGCAAATAGAGGAATTAATCCTACTATTGATCGGACTTTTAAGGTAATCTGCCGTTCAGGTAAATGTAGTACATCGTAGTAAAAACCATCGGAATCATGCCACAAACTGGCTTCCATTTCGCCAATTTTATTCATGGCATCGGCAATGTAAAGAAAATGCTCAAATAACTTGGTAGCAATGTCTTCATAAACAGGATTAGTCTTGGCTAATTCTAGAGCGATCGCTAACATATTTAAACAATACATTCCCATCCAACTCGTACCATCAGATTGGTCAATATGTCCACCTGTAGGTAAAGCTGCGCTGCGGTCAAATACACCAATGTTATCTAAACCGAGAAATCCTCCTTGAAAGACGTTGTTACCCGCAGTATCTTTGCGATTTACCCACCAGGTAAAATTGAGCATCAGCTTTTGAAATACCCGTTCTAAAAACTGTCTATCTGCTCGTCCATAAATCTTTTTCTCAATCTTATAAATGCGCCAAGTAGCCCAAGCATGAACAGGTGGATTAACATCACCAAAAGCCCACTCGTAGGCAGGAATTTGCCCATTAGGATGCATATACCATTCCCGTGTTAAAACATCCAACTGATACTTAGCAAAATCGGGGTCAATCATTGCCAAAGGAATGGTATGAAATGCTAAATCCCAAGCCGCAAACCAAGGATACAGCACTTGCGTCTATTATGAGGTACACTAGATTAAAATATAAATACTTTTAAATGAAGTCATATTCTGCCGATCTACGAGAAAAAATAGTTGCAGCACATCTTGAGAAAAACATCTCAATCAGGAAAGTAGCTAACATATTTTCCGTGTCAAAGAGTTTAGTGCAAAAGCTGGTAAAACAACAAAAACTTGAAGGAGATTTACAATCTAAGCCGCGAGGAAAGCCGCAATTTAGTCATTTAACAAATGCAGATATAGAATTGAGAGAATTAGTTGAATCATATCCAGATGCAACATTAATAGAGTTGTGTGAATTATTTGCAGACAAGACTGGCAATTGGGTAGGTCAAAGTGCAATGTGTCGTGCCTTGCAGAAATTAGGATTAAATCGGAAAAAAAAACAAAGCGGAGTACCCAAGCGGGGACAGAGAGAGTCCTGAATTTAAGATTAGATTATTGGGAAA
>NZ_WBKL01000213.1:0-19874 GCF_015714705.1 Nostoc sp. NZL
CCTCTACCTTGGCAGAAGCCTCTCGAAAAATTAACCCCTGGAAGAGTTGCTCAAGCTATGGGTGGAGTTTTTGCGGTGATTGGTACTCCAGCCCAACCACCCAAATCTCGCGGAAAGTCTCCAGGCTGGAAGACGGATCAACCACGTAAACGTAGAATTCGCTACCCCATAGTTAAAAAAACTACAACCAAGCCCCGCAAAGAGCAATCAGAATCTGCTTAGTAGTGTAGATTTTCATCTCTGAAGTCTGTTTCTTTTCAACTCAGCGTTGCTGAGTCTTTTCTTGTTGCCTAGTCTAAACTCCAGTAACTAGGCTAGAAAAAAATCTATCCAGCCCATAAGTTTGTTTCCCTGATTTACTTATTACAACTTCATCTCCTGCCAGCAAATATATCTCGTTCGCACGAAATAAATGCTTGTGAAAGAATAACCAAAACAACGTCGTCTAAGGTATTACTGTATGAAAGAATCTCAACATCGTCCGATAACTGCCACCATTACCTGTCCAACGAGAAATTCAAGGGCATGGTGACTCTTCCACTCATTGCTAACATCGCCAGAATTATCTGGTTTAATTGCCGCATCGTCGTAGCATTTATTTGTGGTAGCAGGCATTGTAGCAGTGATAGGATATCGAACATGGGCTGTTTGTGAGTTTTGAGTTGTCGTTGTGAGAGACAATAACTCTACTACGGCAGCCCTATCTCTTCATACTCTTGTTTTGGCGAAGGTATTGGTCTTAAGTGAGTAATTAATTAACGCCGACGCTTCACAAGGATGAATAGGGCGATCGCACTCACACCTAAAAGCCATCCCCCTGATGCTTCAGGTACGCTAACTTTCAAGGGATTAATGGGTTTAGAGAGATTTTCCTTACCATTCTCAACTTTACGGTCAAAGCGATCGCTTTGGGCTTCTGCTTCTTTGAGTAACTGTCTTTGTTCATCGTTGACTAATACCAACATCGAAGAATAAGGGCTGACAATCTTGTACTTTTTGGCTACGGTGTGAATCGCATCCAAACCTTTGAGGTTGTCTAACTTAATTTTTTTACTCAACCCTAAAATTAATTGTCTGGCTGCTAATGGCAAGAAATCATCTTGTTGTTTGCTAGTTGCAATTGCTGTGTCTAATGTTTGCAGATACCAAGCATAACCATTAACAACACTCACAACAGAGTCACTTAAAACTGATTTGGTAGCAATTCGTTGCAGCACTTCAGAAATATCAATACCAACTCCACCACCGCTATCTTGTAATGATTTAATGATGCCATCGTTATAAGCCCCAGGTAATCCACCTAGATGTAACATCCACAAAGGTGCAGGCGGATTGGGGACGGTTTTATTGTTCTTCGACAATTCATAACTACCTTCATCGCTCAACAGCAAAACGACATCATAAGCTGTATCTCCACGCAAATTATTAAACTGTGTCAGCATTTCTTGGGGTTGAATTGTGCCGTAAAAGGCGACTTTTTCCGGTTGAAATTGCTGGATATCATCTAAGCGTTTGGATGTAGCTCCTGGAGAAACACTAAGATATAAATCTGCATCGTTGTTTGTCAAATCATTATCTGCAAAGCCGTGTTTTTTCAACCATGATAATGTTTGCACCAATTCTTTAATATGTTCTCCCATGCTGCGAGAGGTATCGAGAACTACAGCAACTCGTTGGCCTTTGGGTAAGGTGTAATCTTGACGAGATAAGGGTTTAGCGAGTATTTTGTAGCCTTCCTCTAAATTCACTTCATGTAATACAGGCTGAATTTTTGCACTCGCAGGGATGAATTCTTCTAACCAAGCATCGTCTTTCAAGCCGATTTCTTTGCCGTTGCGGATACGCTTGGTTTGATTAGTCCAGAATATATTACGTTTTTCCCCTAAATCGGGCATTTGCCAACCCAAGTCTTGTCCCAGCACTTTGTAAGTTAACCATAGGTGCATTTCTGTAGGGAGTGGTGGTTGCCCTTCTATTTGTTGTACATTCTTAGGAGGAATAGGAAAAGCCCGTAAGCGATAATGTCTCGGCCCTACTTGTTCCAACAAAGCTGGATCTATAGGCCGCGAACGTCTAACTTGAGAATTATAAACTTTCTGGGCAGCACCGCGAGGAGAGACAACAAAAGGGAAACGTTGGTCTAATTTATTAGTATCTCCCAACCATAAGCCAGTAATTACAGCACTTTCTGGCAAAGAAAAGGAGTAAAAAACTTCCTGAACTTCTCGTGTTTGGTTTTTATAAACTTCGTACAATTCCACATCAGCCCAATCACCATGTTCTTTAACTGTGACTTGTTGTGATACCAATAAAACTTTTTTTTCGTTGATATTTAATAAACCTGCTTTAACTTCTTGTTCGTTAAAAGTAGATTGTACTGCGTGACTAACTGCTGTTTTTTCTGCTTTTTGTAGAGGTGTATCAAAAAAATCGGCGTAAAGTTTCTCTGCTTTGGCAGGATCTTTATCAGAACCATTATATAAAAATGGCGACATCAGAAAGTTATAAGTTGCTTGCAATCTATCAGTAGCCGATTTATCTAAGCCTAATACATGATGATACATAGCACTGATGTGGTTATTTTCTTGCTTGCTGCTAAGGTAGCGGTAAGAAGATAAATAAGCGTTAACTAATCCTGTACGGATTTGTTCTGACTTGGCTACAAGCGTTTGGCGATCGCTATCATTTTTAGGTGCATTAGCTAAGAGTGAAAAAGCTAATACTTGGGGTTGTTGTTGTAAAGATATAAAAGTAACTGCAAACGCCACAACAACTGCACCAGCACCAGCAAATATTTTATTCTTACCATGTTCTGAAGCAAAAGCTCTTAAAATTTTTGCTCCCGAATGTACATACATTGCTGTTAACACCGATGGCATTGCAATAAACAATGTGGCACTAAAACCAAGAATGACTAGCCAAGGGATAATCAGGAATAACCCACCCACAAAAGCTGAGTTATATAGTACATCCCATAATGGTTTTACCCATGCAAATTTTATGAATTCTTGCAACAGAAATACCGCTAATGGCAAGGCATAAAATAACAACACCGTACCCGCATAAATGCCAAATACGAGCATTAATGTATGGGCTAACATTTGTACCCATTGCAAACTACTTTTGCGTCGGTCAGCATAACCCCAAAATAATTCTCCAGTAAAAGCAGCTATACATACGCCCGTTGTTATCAGAATTTGGCTACTGGCTGATGTCAGTTCTCGAATCACAAATAACCGCAACAAACACAACACGAATAGGGGTGCTTCTACACCATAAAATAGGCGAATTAGTTGTAAAGGTTGTTTAAGAAACTTCCAGCCACCGATAATACTGGAAATTGTGGGAATTGCAATTAAAGTAACTAGAGTAAAGGAAAATTCAGATGGGATATCACCTGTTAAGGTTGCCTGAAATAATGGCACACCTACGTATGGTAATATTCCTACGTAAACTAACATTAAGAATGTCAGATTCCAGAGCCAAAAAATCCCGTAAAAACTTGTATTCCAAAATAATTTCACAGCTTTACTCCTCCTAAAATTAACGTTACTACACCTATACCCCAGCCTTGAAAGTCAATAGCGTTGATTTCTAAGTTCCCACAGTAAAGTATGTACATATCAGTACAATAACTTATCGCGTTATTTGTGATCTCTAGGATGTTCATAAATTATTTTTTCTTTTATGAATTAGTCACAAACTAATCAATGCCTTAAACATAGTTCCTTATTTTAATTTTTCCCTTAACACTAGCTTTTCTAACAATTTGCTTAGACAATGACAGAGTGGCTGGAGTGTAATTAGTTTATTTTTGTGCTATTTTCAAACCCATGAATTTCAAACCTCACCAAAGTACTTTTGACGACAAATTAAGTGCAATCATTGGGCTGGTAATTGGATTGGTGTTTATTTTTGGTGGTTTTTGGGTACGCAACAAAGTCGCACACGAGCGTGCAATGCTGATAGAAGCAGAGGGAACGGTGGTAGACAGCATCAGTCGTCGTGAGCGCGATAGTAAGGATAAGCTCATAGAAACCTATGCACCAGTTATCGAGTTCTTAGCTAAGAGCGATCGCATTCGGTTTATAGGTAATTATGAATCCTACCGCTCCAGTAATGGCAACAAAGTGGTTGTCCGTTATGAACCCAAGCAACCACAAACGACTGCGTTTGTAGTGAATCCGCTTGAAGGCTTGGTTGATGTCGGAATGTTTGGGATGGGTGGCTTAGTTATAGTCTCTAGTCTAGGTAAGGTGTTGCCTATACGCTGGTCTTCAGGTGGGCAAGCTGACCATAATATATAACGATGTGGTAGTTTATCAAGGTGTCTTAGTGCCATTAGTGCCTGAATCCTACTTGATGACAAAGTTAGACGGGTCTTGATCTCGTCGATGCTTAGTGGGAATGGGGGCTGGCTGCCCATCACCCACAAGGGCTGCGGTTTTCTCCAGGGATTCCCTCAATCGCTTGGCTGCGTAGATGGACATGTCTCGCGGTACATTAATGCGATCGCGCAAATATCGGAGAGCGACATCAGATCCCGATGGAGGTACACAGTCTTCACCAGTCATCATGTGTGTTAAAGCACAACGTAGGGCTTGATCAAACAATTTATCATCTAAGGGGTTTACTCGGATAATATTGATGCGGTGCTCGATAGTTCGTTGAAGAGCTTCCATACGGGAGTTTTCCGGTTCTGGATAAGCAACATCTGGTAGCCCGAACCAGGGGCCGTTATCCACCCGCGCTTTATTGAGAAGCATCTGGGTTTCGCCGTTTTCCCAACAGCCCCCCATCTGGGGCGGCAAATCATGCACGTGGGTGTGAAAGTCGCTTTGGGTACCGCAGTAGGTCGGTCGGCTTTCCATTGCCGCAAACCATGCGCTCAAGCGAGGGTTTTCTTCCCGCAAGGAGTAGCCCTTGTAGTAGTAAAGGCTCGCATTCATCCGTTCAAGATATGGCGTAAAAATAACATCGACGATGCCGAAGCTATCTAGAAAGTAAGGGCTTGGAGTGCTACCCAGAGCCTCCTCGACCTTAGCCACCACTCCGATAAATTGTTCTCGGTTGCGTTGTTCTTGTTGAGAGGAACCGGCTTTAGAACACAGCCAAACGCACCAGGCTCTAAATAAAAGTCGTTCTAATTGACGTAGAGGAAGCACCGTGCGGTCTTCCATCCCTTGGCTCAATGGAGCAAAAACTTTTTCCAAAGCGATCAAAATGTCATCGCTTTCCTTAATAATCCGTCCATCTAACTCGATCGCGGGGAGCATTCCTGATGGTACCTTACGTTTGTACCAACTTTCTTTCTCCCCGTAGCAGAACATTGTCACTTTTTCGATGCGGTAGGGGATCTGTTTTTCCTCTAGCCATAACCAAACTTTTTGACAGTAAGGACACCAAGCGTGGTTATCGCGGTACAGCGTTACCCGCACATCAGATTCCGGCTGACCAAACAAGCGCAACCTGGCTCTAGAGTTGGTGAGACCATTAACGGTATCTATTTGATAGTCCGTGAGAGTTTCTAGTTCTTGCCAGCTTAAGGGTGCGGTAGTCATAGGGTGAGTTACGTAGGGCAATACTTAGGGCTTTTCTTGACTCTACAATATTTTCAATTACATCAAGGCTTAATTTAACCAGTAGGTTGTTTAGGGTTATCGTATTTAAACACTTTTTCGCCCTCAGTAATGACTGCAAAGTTTTTCAACCCTAAGTCGATACCGTAAATTTTCCCTTCTGAGTTGACGTATTTTCTCCGTTAACTGTCGAATGAGATGACCGCTTTTCTGATTCGCATTAACCAGGAAACCGGGAAAAGAGGAGCAGAGAAGGACTGGGCATTAGATATGAGTTGTCAGATTGAGGGGCAAAGGATATCAATAATTTACGATTACTTAATTTACAATTACTCAAGAATCAATATCAATACAAATCACTGTAACATATGGATTAATTACTGATTCAGGTACATCAATTGTTAATTCTCCTAACGGATTAGAATTGAGAATAGAATCCATAATTGCACAGCGACTTGTGTAGGTTAGTGCTCTGCCGTCAGCAAGAACAGACACCGATTTTACTCGTTTGATTGGTATACCCCTAACTGATATTGTTTCGTAAGGTTTCATTAATAGGTGTAGATAAATGCGATTGCCCTTACGAGTTGAGGGGCCATAAAATTGCCACGGTTCTAATCCTGGGATTGTATCAAGGATACTTTCATTGTGACTCTCCATCCAATCTGCTATATCTTTGAGACGCTCTAACTGCTCAGGAGGGATTTGTCCATTACCCATTGGACTAACATTGAGCAAGAGGTTACCTCCTTTACCTGCTACTTCGCAAAGGGTATGAATTAGCTGACGAGATGACTTAAAGCAATGATCGTCTGAATTATATCCCCAACTTTCATTGATAGTCAGACAGGTTTCCCAACTATGAGTTGGTGGATGAGGAGGAATAAACTGTTCAGGAGTTTCAAAGTCTCCACAATTTGGTAGACGATCATTGATGAGAATATTCGGTTGTAAATCACGAATCATTTTTGCTAATTTTTGAGCCTGCCATTGCTCTGGAGTGCGTTCCCAACTTCCATCAAACCAAATGATGTCAATTTGACCATAGTTGGTCAATAATTCTCGGATCTGATTGAACATAAATTGGATATATCGCTCCCACTGTTGCGCTGTAGGTTGAGGTAGCTGGTCAAAGCGATAAGGTTTATCTGCTTCTGTAAAAGCCGGATAGTCTGGATGATGCCAGTCACTAAGCGAAAAATAAAGACCAATACGCAATCCTACAGAGCGCATCGCTTCGATATATTCACGTATAATATCTTTTTTATAAGGTGCAGATGCAATTGAAAAGTTTGATTCTTGCGTATGGAATAGGGCAAAACCATTATGATGTTTGGCTGTTAATATGGCATATTTCATTCCTAGACTTTTTGCTAAATCTGCCCATTCTTGAGGATTGTACTGCTCTGGATTGAAAGTATTAGCTGTGTAGTGATATTTCTCAACTGGAATATCTTTGCAAAAAGGTAGGCTGAATACACCCCCAACTAACGGCCAAGATAACTCACATCCTTGTTGAGAACTATGTCCCCAATGAATAAACATCCCCAGTCGAGCTGTATGAAACCAGTTATTCATCATGATGAAATTTGGCAATAATTCTGCTTAATTCGGAGAAATAGCTCCCTTTGCATCTTAGTACATATACAGATTTTGGTTGTTATTAGTTATTGACTGAGGTGAAAATGCGTAGGCGTAGCCCGCCGCAGGCATCGCTATAAAGCGGGGCGTAGCCCATCGCTACCCTTGCCTCCTTTCCCTAAGAACTAGAGATAAGCGTTTGCTTGTCGTGGGTTGGGTATAGATAGCGTAGGGCGTTATGTAAAGATGTCAATACTTCTCGGTTAAGCATTTTTAACTCGGAATCGGGTTTGGGGTAAAGGGTAAAAAAAGAAATTTGTGTGGAGTAAGTTGCTATGAGAATCTTGCTGATTGAAGATGACGAAATTTTAGCGAGTGTTTTGTTGCAGTCTCTTACCCAACAACACTATGCTGTTGAAATTGCACAAGACGGACAAATTGGCTGGGAATATGCCCAAGGTACGAACTACGACCTGATATTAACAGATGTTGGACTGCCGAAACTGGATGGCATTACTTTATGTCAGCGCTTACGTTCTAGTGGCTGTTCCACTCCTATTTTGTTGATCACAGCAAAAGATGAAGCTAGCGATCGCATTCGTGGTCTCGATGCTGGAGCAGATGATTATCTGATTAAACCTTTAAATTTGGGAGAACTCCAAGCAAGGGTACGCGCTTTGTTACGTCGCGGCGATACTCCCCGTCCTCCAGTGCTAGAAGTTGGGGCATTGCGTTTAGATCCAAGTATTTGCGAGGTAACATACGACAATCAGGTTTTGGATTTAACACCCAAAGAATATAGTCTGCTGGAGTTATTACTACGGAATCCATTGCGAGTTTTTAGTCGGGGAGATATTATCGAACATCTCTGGACTTTTGACGATCCACCCCAAGAGGAAACTGTTAAGTCCCATATTAAGTGGTTGCGACACAAGTTGAAAGTAGTTGGAGCCGTAGACTGGATTGAAAACGTTTATGGTTTGGGATATCGCTTAAAATCTCAAAAAGCTACTAGTAGTGGAAATAGCGAAAAAAAAATAACTCAAAAAAATCCAGATCAGAATTCCTCCATACCCGATGCTTCCCCATCCGTTGAACAGCAGTTTAAGCAAGCAATGGGTGAGTTGTGGAATCAATACCAGGGGCTAATGACACAGCGAATGGAAGTACTGCAACAAGCAGCAACAGAACTATCTAGCGACACCCTAACTATAGAATTACGTAAATCGGCAGGGCGGGAAGCGCATAAGCTAGCTGGTGTTTTGGGAATGTTTGAGCAAGAAGCAGGTACTCAAATAGCGCGGGAAATCGAACAGATTTTAGACAAAGATGGAGAGTTATTATCAGTCCAAAAACGCCAGATAATATCGCTGATACAAGAGTTAGGCAACTTGTTAAACCTAATGAAGGTAGTTAATCAAACTGCTACCTCGATTGGGGAAGAGATGAGTCCAAAGTTACTGCTGATTGACCCTGATTTACAACTGGGTTCACAGTTGCAACAACTAGCATCTTCTATAGAAATGCGCTGGCAGCAAATAACAACGTTAGAAGCTGCAAAAAACTTCTTGCAAACCACATCACCAGATTTAGTAGTGCTGAATGTAGACGAGATAGGGCAGCGAGAGGAAAGTTTAGCACTAATGTTGGACTTAGCAACACATACTCCTCCTGTACCTGTTCTGGCGCTGGCTGTCACTGATCAGCTAATGGATCGCGTGACTTTAGCTCAGTCTGGGGCGCGGGGTTTTCTCGTCAAGCCTGTCACAGCAAATCAAGTTTGGGAAACTGCGTCTCAAATATTGCAGTTTACCCGCTCTTTAACAGTAAATGTATTAGTAGTTGATGATGATCCACTGATTTTAGCAGCACTAGGCCCAATGTTAGAACCTTGGGGAATGCGAATGACCGGATTGGACAATCCCCTGCGTTTTTGGGAGGTATTGCAATCTACTGCACCAGATTTGTTAATTTTGGATGTGGAAATGCCCCAAATCAGTGGTGTAGAACTTTGTCAGGCAGTTCGCACAGATCCGCAATGGCAGGAATTGCCAATTGTATTTCTGACGGCTCATCGAGAGATGGAAACGGTGCAGCGGGTGTTTGCTGCTGGAGGAGATGATTATGTAGTTAAACCCGTTGTGGGAGCAGAACTACTGGCAAGAATTACCCACCGCCTAGAACGCAGCCGCCTACTTCAGTCGCTCTCTACCAAAGACCCCTTAACCGGACTAGCAAATCAGTTACAGTCTAGCCGCGACTTAGAGCACTTGATTGCTCAAGCCGAGAAAAATCAGCAATCGGTTTGCTTAATGATCTTGAATATCAGTGATTTACGTCAAATTAATATCCAGTATGGGCATGAGGCTGGTAATCAAGTATTGCAACGATGGAGTCGTCTATTCCAATCGGCATTTTGCAGTGACGAAATATTGGGATATTGGGGTAATGGAGAATTTGTGGTCGGAGTTTCTGGGTTTACTGAAACAGAACGGCTTGTGGTCAAACATCGCCTCAGTGACATTTTAACCAAGCTCCGCCAGCAAGTCTTTACAGCTCCCAATGGCGATCGCTTCCAGGTAACTTGTAATTTTGCTGTGGTTGAGTATCCTAATGATGGACTAAACATCCAATCTTTATACCAAGTTGCTAATTCTATGCTGAAGCAGAACTAAGGGACTTCCAACTAAAAAAATATCCTATCGCGGTGTAGGCAGGGGGAGAAAGAAAAATCACAACAACATCGTTATTCGTTTGACCATATTTGGTTAACCAAAACGGGTTTCTGTTTAGGCATCAACTGTTTGCCAAATTTGGCGTAGAGAGCAGGAATAACCAATAAAGTCAAAGCTGTAGAAGTAAATAAACCGCCCAAAACTACAATTGCTAAGGGTTGCAGAATTTCATTGCCGGCTCCACTGGCGATCGCCAAAGGCAGCATCCCTAGTGCGGAAGTGAGTGCCGTCATCAGAATGGCGTTCACTCGTTCTAGAGAACCGTTGACAATCACATCTTTGAGGGGCATTCCCTGAGCAAATTTATTGTTATAGTTGTCCACCAACAACAAACCATTGCGGACAGCAACGCCAAATAGGGTAATGAATCCAATCAGAGAAGCGATCGAAATCACACCGCCACTCAAGGCAATGGAGATAATACCACCCACCAAAGCCAAAGGCAGATTGAGCATGATGGTGATCGTGGCGGAGAGCGATTTAACGGAGAAGAACATCAACACCGCAATCAAAATCGCTGCCAGGATGCTAAACACCAGGAGATTATTAGTAGCACGCTGCTCTGATTCAAACTGTCCACCGTACTGGATGAAGTAGCCATTAGGGAGTTTGATTTTCTGTTGAATTTGGGATTGAATATCGCTGACAACACTGCCCAAATCGCGATCGGCAACGTTTGCCGAAACGACAATCAGCCGTGATACATCTTCCCGATTCACAACATTCGCTCCCATGCCGTAGTCTACTTGAGCAACTGCGCCCAGTTGGATGGTTTGCCCAGTAGGGGTAATCAGAGGAATAGCGCGAATGGCATCTAAACTATTGCGGGCTTTCTCCGTCAAGGAGATAGAAATATCAATAAGCTGCTGATTTTCTGCCACTTGCGACACTACACGACCATTTAAAGCAGTTTCCACTACGTTGGATAACTGCTCCATACTCAATCCATAGGTTGCGGCAGCCGCGCGATTGTATTGAATTTGTACCTGACGAATGGGTAGTTGGGGTTCAAGCTGTAAGTCTACAACCCCAGCGATGGGCCCAATCACATCTCGCACTTGTTCGCCAATCTTCCGCAGTTCGATTAAATCCGGGCCAAAGATTTTCACAGCGATCGCACTTCTGACTCCCGACAGCACTTCATCCATGCGGTGAGAAATAAATCCACCAATATTAGATGCCACACCAGGCAGTTTATTGAACTCTTGTCGCAATTGTTTAATGCTGGCTTCGCGGTCTTGAAGGGCGCGATCGCTCAATTCTACGTCCACATGAGCCATACTCACTCCCGCCCCGTCTGCATCTCCTGGAGCGCGCCCTGATCGTACTTGCACCCACTCATATAAAGGATTATCTTTAAGCGCACTGTCCAGTGCTATCCCAGCCCGATTGGTCATATCTAGGGAAACACCCGGAAATAAAACCATTGAATTTACCAATGATTTCTCCTGAAATTCGGGGAGAAACACCCGTCCGAGGGAGGGAACGATCGCAAAAGCAGCAACCAAGGCGGCAAGTGCTACACCCAGAATGATTTGGGGCGATCGCAGCGATAGATTTAACAATGGACGATACAATCGTTCTGCCCAACGCGAAATGAATGTACCTTCTTGCGGTAGGGTTTGGTTTGCCAGCAGAATTGCACACAGGGCAGGTGAAAGGGTCATGGCCACCAAAGTAGACGAACAGATGGAGAGCAAATACGCCAAACCCATCGGTGCAAAAATATTGCCCTCAACGCCCGTCAAACTAAAAATTGGTGCAAACACGACTACGATAATCACTGTGGAAAAAATCACTGCTAACCGTACTTCCACTGACGTATCATACACCACCTCGAAGGGATGCTTCGGGTTGCCCTGTGCCTGATTAGTTCGCAGTCCGCGATAGCAGTTCTCCATGTCCACAATTGAGTCATCCACAACTGAGCCAATGGCTACGACTAAACCGCCCAAGGTCATAGTGTTAATGCCCAAGCCAAAAGCTTTCATGAACATTAAGCCAATTAACAAGGACAGAGGAATTGCACTCAGAGTAATTACGGCGGTGCGCCAATTCATCAGAAATAACAGCATAATCACCGACACGATGATGATGCCTTGAATCAGGGAACTGCTGACATTGGCAATGGCAGTATCAATAAAGTTAGACTGCCGGAATGTTCGCGCCACTTGCACATCAGGGGGAAAGTTTGCTTGCAAGGATTGCAGCACCGCTTCTACTGCTTTTGTTACTGTGGGGGTATCGAGATCAGGCTGTTTGTTAATCATCATCACCACAGCCGATTGCCCATTAAAACTAGCATCTCCCCGCTTTAGTGCTGCACCCGTTTGTACTTCCGCTACATCTTTGAGCAAAATCGGTTTCCCATCTTGCACCTTCACCACAGATTGCTGCAAGTCTGCAATTGATTTTACCTGCCCAATACCGCGTACCAACAGTTCTTGACCACCACCAATTAAGAATCCACCAGGAGCGTTGGAATTTGCGCCTCTGGCAGCATTGGTCACTTCGGTCAGAGAAACATTAAGCGATCGCAATTTTTCTGGATCAACTAACACCTGTTCTTGTCGTTCATCCCCACCGTAAACGGTGACTTGGGTAACTCCCGGCACAGACAACATTTGGTTGCTCAGGGTGCTATCCACCAGACAGCGTAAATCCATCAGCGAGGTTTTCCCCTGCCCATTCACAGTAAAGGCATACTGTAAAATCGTACCCAACGGCGATGCTAACGGTGAAATTTCCGGTGGATGCACCCCTTCAGGTAACTGATTTGTCACCTGCTGGAGTCTTTCTGTCACCGATTGCCGCGCTTTGTAAATGTCGGCATCTTGGTCAAACACCACCTGCACCATCGATAGCCCGACTTTGGAGGAAGATCGCACCGTAGTCACCCCCGGCAAACCATTCACCGCACTTTCAATTGGCACGGTAATTTGTGATTCCACTTCCTCTGGAGCTAGTCCAGTCGCTTCGGTGTGAATATCCACCTGGGGGGGCGCAAATTCAGGAAACACGTCCAGTGGCATTTGAGTGACAGTGAATACTCCCCACACCGTCACTATAATCGCACAGATAACTATGAACCAACGCTGGGTAATTGAGTTTTTGAGAATCTGATTGAGAATGGAGTTCAACATCTCAATTAAACGCCTCCCTTGTTCTTGCGATTGCCAGCGATAAGGGCGATCGCTCCGCCCACAAGCACGACTCCACCACCGACTCCTGCTAAGATACCCATCGGGAATCCGCCACTTGCTTGCTGTGTGGTGTTATGGCTATGGGCAGTACCCTGATTGTGTGCCTGTTGATGTTCAGCTTCCGGTTTGGGAGTGGCACTTGCAACTGGACTGGGTGCTGTATTAGCGGTTTGGGTGTTGGGAGTGGCACTCGCTACTGGACTGGGTGCTGTATCGGCGGTTTGAGTTTTACGCGATTCAGCATAGAGCGACAAACTACCTTGAGTAACGAGCTTTTCCCCAACTGATAATCCTTTGGTAACAGTGATCAGTTCGCCTTTGGTCGCGCCAGTTGTAATTTCCACTGGCTCATAAAAAGTCTTATACTGCACAAAGACTATCTGTTTACCGTTGGCATCAACCAATGCCGTCACCGGAATCATCACAGCAGATCCAGATTTGGCAGAGGAGGCGATTGGTGTGACAACAATACCTAACAGTTGATCGGTTTGGGGAGTGACTTTCACGCGATTAATGCCGCCCGTTGCTTGAAATTCATCACCATGTCCAACGTGACCAAATACAACTGTGGGCGCACTGATAATTAAACTGGCTGCCAGAATGGAACTCATCAGCATAAAAGGTTTCATAATCACTCCTCACAATGGATACCGGGTTAAACAAAAGTTCTCCATAGTTTGCCAAAGGGCAGATGAAATCCAGGTGAAATGGCAGATGTTTTTGTAAGATCAGAGCTTCATGGTTGATTTCCCTGGAGCAATGCGAATTTTACTGGTGGAAGATGAAGCGGATTTGGGACTGGCAATCAAGCAAGTCTTAATTAGTGAAAGATATGTCGTGGATTGGGTAACAGATGGTACTGAGGCATGGCTGTGCCTGGAAAGCCAATGGACAGACTACACAGTTGCTATTGTTGATTGGCTGCTGCCGGAAATGTCGGGATTACAGTTATGTCAGAAGCTCAGACTACACCAAAATCCCTTACCAGTGCTGATGCTGACTGCTTTGGGTCAGTCCGAAAATCGCGTGGCAGGGCTGGATGCGGGCGCGGATGATTATTTAGTCAAACCGTTTGTAATGGAAGAATTGCTGGCGCGGCTGCGGGCCCTTCAGAGGCGATCGCCTCAACTACAACCATCCACCCTGACTGTTGCAGGTTTTACTCTGGATACAGCAAACAATGTGCTAAGAGTGAATTCAGATGGATCTACGCCCCTAGTCATTCCCTTAACCACCAAAGAATTTCAGCTGCTCATGTATTTGATGCAGAACCCCAATCGCATCATTCCCGGTAGCAAATTGCGTCATCAACTTTGGGACATGGATGAAGAACCGATTAGTAATGTAGTTGCGGCGCAAATGCGCTTACTACGTCGCAAGTTAGCAAATCATGGCTGTCCCTGCCCGATTGAAACTGTTCCCGGTGCTGGCTATCGCTTTAACTCTCAAGTTGATTCTCGGCTATGAATAGCTACTCACTTTTTCGGCGCAGTCGTCTACGGTTAGCCCTCTGGTATGCCGGAGTTATGGGCGTGATTTTGAGTGTTTCTGGCTTGGGGATGTATCGCGCAATGGTACAAACAAACTGGGCAGCAATGGAGCGCGAAATTGAATCAATTGCTGGAACTTTACACGATAGCGTTGAACCACTGTTACCGCCTTCCGAAGAACCGACTGCTGTGTTGCAACAAATTTTTCCCGATCTTTGTTTGAATGGACAACCCTGCAAGGCTACGCCGACGCTGATTCAACGGCACACCATCGGCATCAGCGATCGCACCACATATTATATTCGGCTGTTCAATCATCAAGGGAAACTCCTGGCTTTTTCACCCAATCAACCCCTATCTCTGCCACCAACTCTCAACCGCAGTTCATGGCAAACCTTTCGCACGGCTAACGGCATTCGCTATCACCAATTCACCACGATTTTGCATAGTGCCAATACCCATCATCTAGCTAATGAAGCCAATGCTGATTCATCCTGGGGCTATTTGCAAATTGGCCGCACTTTAGAACATTTTGATGCGGAAATCTGGCGGATTCAATGGATTATGGCGATTGGTTTGCCTATTGCTCTGAGCTTGGTTGCTACTTCCAGTTGGTGGCTTTCAGGATTAGCAATGCAGCCAATTTATCAGTCCTATCAGCAACAGCAACAGTTTACTGCTAATGCTGCCCATGAATTGCGATCGCCCCTCGCCAGCCTGTTGGCAACTGTAGAAGCTATCCTCCACATACCGCAATCAAATCAACAAGATATGCAAATGATGCTTCATACTGTTGAACGGCAGGGGCGAAGGTTGAGCCATTTGATCGCTGACTTACTCTTGTTGACCAGTTTGGAGCAGAATTCATCCTCACAACCTTTTCAGCCCTGTTGCTTAAATGATTTGGTGAGCGATTTGACCGAAGAATTTTTAGAGCTGGCCACTGCTGCTGATATTAACTTAACCTGCCAAATTCCCACTTGCGAGGTTTATGCTCTAGGTAACGAATCGCAACTTTACCGTTTAGTGTCAAACTTGATTGCCAATGCCATCCAGTACACACCCAGAGGGGGATATGTAACTGTTAGCTTAGTCAAGAGTGATTACACTGCTGTCATTGCGGTGAAAGATACGGGGATTGGGATTGGGCTTGCTGATCAGGAGCGAATTTTTGATCGCTTTTACCGTGTTGATGGCGACCGCTCTCGTAAAACCGGAGGCACAGGATTGGGACTAGCGATAGCTGTGGCGATCGCCCAAAAACATCAAGCGCATCTGAAAGTTGAAAGTCAGGTGGGAAAAGGTAGTATTTTTACGCTAGAGATGAAAGTTTTATCTTCTAAATAATAGAGTCTGAATAAATTGGATAATTTATTTTTTGGAGTTCCTTAAAGCTCGCCTTCTAACTGTTGGGCTACCAGTCTGGCAAACAACCCACCTTGGGCAATCAATTCCGAAAAATTACCTACCTGTACGACATGACCAGCGTCAATAACATAGATGCGATCGGCATTACGAATCGTGCTGAGGCGATGGGCAATTACCACTCTGGTAGCGTTTAACTTAGCTAAACTTTCAGTCACAATTGCCTGGGTGCGGTTGTCCAAAGCACTGGTAGCCTCATCCATCAAGATAATTTTGGGCTTGGAAACAAGCGATCGCGCAATCAATAATCTTTGCCGTTGTCCACCGGAAAGATTACTACCACCCTCGGCAACGATCGTATGCATCCCCATTGGCATTTGCTTGATATCATCAGCAAAACCTGCCATTTGTGCTGCTGACCAAGCTTCTTCTAGGGAAACTAAAGCCCCAGCAGTGATGTTATCAAAAACCGATCCTGTGCCGATTTTCCCATTTTGCAGCACCACTCCTAACTGTCTTCGTACAGCCTGGAGTTCCATCTCTGCTAAATCTTTGCCATCATAATAGATGCTACCTGTCAATGGAGTTTCAAAGCCCAATAACAACCGCAATATCGTTGATTTTCCACTTCCAGAAGACCCAACGATCGCGACAAATTCCCCTGGTTCGGCATGGAGGCTGACATCATTGAGGATTAAGCTGCCATTTTCCGAGTAGCGAAAGCTGACACGATTTAGGGCAATGCGACCGCTTAATTGACCGGGGTTAACCTTGGTTGAGTCATATTCAGGCTGCGATCGCCAAATCGGTTTTGCTCGTTCCCATATTGGTACAATACTCCAAATCTCCGATACAGTATTGCTCAGGTCAATTACTCCTTTGATAAAAATCGCCAAAGCATAGTTAAAAGCAACGAATGTACCCAGTGTCAGGCGTGTCTGCATCAACAGCATGGCAAACCCAAACAGCAGTATAGAACTTACTAAAGGGAGTGCTTCGTTAAATACAGAAATACCATCTTTAATCTCTTGCCAACTCGCCTTCAACCGAATCTGCTGGCTGTACTTTTTTGCCCAAGCTGCAAATGCGCGTTCTTCTGCCATTGTGACTCGCAGTTTGGCGACACCGTTGATTAGTTGTACCGTGAGTCCCTGAATTGCGCCATTGAGTTCTTGCTCTTTTTTCGATTTCTTCACCAAGAGGAAACTTGCAACAGTCGTAACCACAGCAGCAAATATTGCTAAACCCACGCCCACAAACGCTAGTTGCCAACTGTAAATAAACATCAGCACCAAGTTGAATAAGGCAAAGACTCCACTCAACAATGTTCTTTGAGTAGCACCGCTAAGTTTTTGATGAATTTCCCTCACCGCCATGACGCGGTTGACCAAATCTCCAGAAGTGTACTGACGAAAAAAGCTAGGACTTAATCTGAGTAAACGATCCCAGATGGCTGGCTGTAATATGCTATCAGTGGCGCTTTCCACTCGTAGGGTAATAATGCTTTGGGCAACTTGAAAAGCTAACTGCCCAAAGGCGACTGCAAACATGACCAATCCTATCTGCCACAGCAAAGCGCGATCGCTATCTGGAATGGCATGATTGATTAAAAGTGCTGTTGCTTGTGGTGCAACCATCCCCAATATTGTGCCCAGTAGCCCTACCACTAAAATACTGGCGATGTCTTTTTCATAACCCTTAACCCCAAACCGCAGTAGGTCGATGGCCTTGAGCGCAACTTGGGGTAACGGTCGATACAGAACGTAGGCTAATGGTGACAGTGTTTTTGCTATTGATTCATTTACAGGTGTCCGAGTCCGCGCTACGGGGTCAAAGATGACATAATCTCGATTATCTGTAGGTAACAACGCCACTGGGCGCTTTTCCAACTGAGTATAAGCTAACATCGCCCCTTGGTCTTGACGCCACCAGCCATCTGCTAAAGTTACACGCCTGATCCGAATTTGTGATGCTTGTGCGATCGCCCCTACAGGGTCTTTAATAGAATTCAAATCCTCTGCTGGTGGACGAATCTCTATTCCCAGCGATCGCCCAACTGCCCCAAATGCTACCAATAAGGGTGGCCCTTCCTGAGAAAAAACCGCCTCCTGCTGTGGCTGCAATACTGTTGCTAAATCAGAAAGTGCCCCCTCTATTACTTGCTGATTAAATTGCTCACGTTCCTGAAACTGCCGAAATTCTGCTTCTGCTTCTTTATTTGCTAGCAAACTCAAGTAGTGAAAGAAATAAGTATGCAAACTGGCTAAACCTGCCAAGATTTCCTCGGAATTTTCTAAATCTGCCGTTGGCAACATTTCTCCAATAACCGCATCTTCTGCCTCCAGCCACATATCACTCGTGAGCGGAAACGCTGGTGAGGTAGAATTCAACGTTAATTCCTCAACTCCCATCCAGTGAGTATTGCCTTGCTGCAACTTCACCCATAGGAGTGTTTGTTGTCTTCCCTGTAGCGTTTCACCAGGCGATAATGAAAAATCTCGCCCTAATGTCTGCACAAGGTTTAATGGCGTAGTCAAAACTGTCTGCTGGGCACTAAGAGATTGCCCTAAATGATTTACCCAACCTTCTAAAAGTTCTATGGATTGAGAGTCAGCCGCCGCGATTCCCTTAACCAAATCAACCATTGACATCTGGCATAATTGGGTGGGTTCAATTGCGATCGCTACAAAACTCCATTGGCTTTGTGCTATTACTTCCGGTAACAAGACTTCACCAGCGTTGACATGAAACAGATAGCGGCGATGCTCCTTTGGTAAGCTGTTATCGAGGAAGGCAGGAGGCAGAGGGCAGGAGGCAGGAGGAAGGCTGCCCGACACTCGCGGATTTATTAAGGCTGCGCTATCTGTCTCCTGCTGCGACCACGAGCTTGGGTTTAAGACCCTCACTGAACTCTCGTTCGGTGGCTCCAAATCATCGGGGGTCAAATCCTCGGATGATTTGTTCCTCCTGCCTCCTGCCTCCTGCCTCCTGCCTCCAAACACCGCCAATGTTCCAGACTGCACTATCCAGAATGTTTCTGAGTCATTCAACAGTACTGGTTCGTTTGCTTGAAAGGAGTACAGTTTAGAAGAAGGATTCACCTGCGGCCTACTCATCACTTAACTATGCCTCTGCTGCGTGAAGTAAGCGAACATAAGTTCCGCCTTGCTGCCATAATTCCTCATGGGTTCCACGCTGCACGATTTTACCTTGCTCTAGCACAATAATTTCATGGCAATCGCGAATTGTGCTGAGGCGGTGGGCTACTACAATACACGAACAACCACGCTGTTGCAAGTTACGGTTAATAATCAACTCTGTTTCTGCATCCAAGGCACTGGTTGCTTCATCTAGTACTAAGACTGTGGGATTTCTCACCAAAGCGCGGGCAATTTCTAAACGCTGGCGTTGTCCACCACTGATATTCATACCGCCTTCAATTAACTCAAAGTCATATTTCCCAGGCATAGATGCGATCGCATCATGAATCGCTGCATCTTGGCAAGCTTGCACCAAATCGGCTTCTGGTACAGTTGAATCCCAAAGAGTGATGTTTTCTCGGACAGTGCCGGCAAATAAAAAGATATCCTGTTCAACCATTGCCAACCAGTTAGCCAAAACAGAACGCTTAATTTGCGATCGCTCTACACCATCAAAGCAGATTTCCCCATCCCAAGGTTGATAAAGCCCGCAAATTAATTTAGCAACTGTGGATTTACCAGAACCACTCCCCCCCACAAGCGCTATTCTTTGCCCTGGCTTGACAGTCAAGCTCAAATTCTCAATCAACGGAGATTCTACACGACTATAGCCAAAAGTGACATTTCGTAACTCAACATGACCGTGTAATTGCCACAGAGATGAGAGAGAATTAATCGCTGCCCCCTGCCCCCTGCTCCCTGCTCCCTGCTCCCTGCTCCC
>NZ_WBKL01000183.1:0-438 GCF_015714705.1 Nostoc sp. NZL
GCAGGGGGCAGGGGGAATGGAAAAAGAACCAATTAAAAGTCATGAAGACTTGGAAGTATACAAAATGGCATTTGATACAGCCATGAAAATATTTGAACTATCCAAGAAGTTTCCTGTAGAAGAGAGATATTCGTTGACCGACCAAATTCGTAGATCGTCACGTTCTGTATGTGCAAATCTGGCGGAAGCATGGAGAAAACGTCGATATGAAGCTGCTTTTGTAGCTAAGTTAAATGATTCGGAAGCAGAGGCAGCAGAGACTCAGACTTGGTTGAAATTTGCTGTCAAGTGTAGTTATTTAGATGTTGATACAGGTAAAGAACTTTATGGAAATTACAACCGAGTTTTAGGCATTCTAGTAATCATAATCAACAATCCATCCCCCTGGCTCATAAAACGCTAATTATCCATCATCTCCCTGCCCCCTGCTCCCTGCCC
>NZ_WBKL01000130.1:0-5294 GCF_015714705.1 Nostoc sp. NZL
GCTCTAGCATCTTTGTCCTTACTGCTTTTTCTATACTCTCAAAGCTTGTCAACTCTTCTGTTGGCGTATTCCGATAAAGAATTTCTGCTGCTTCCTGCAAACAGGTTTCCAAACGTTTGAAGTCTTCAGGGTTCATAGTAATTGCACTTGCCGCTCTTGTTGCCAGTGTAACTTTTTTCCCAAAATTATACCTGTATTTGCAAAGGTGAGATGCTCCCTATGACTTTAGAATCTAATGAATAAGCTGCTATAATTTGCACGGAGCGAGGACTCACGATCGTAGGCAGGCGCATTACCCTTTATGATGTGAATTTCTAGTTTTTTACCTTGCCCATTGCTGCAAGATATAAGCATAAAAAGCCTCTTTATCGACCTTATCCATTGCAGAAATTTTACGACCACCAGGAACTACTTTAGTACGCCCCTGACTCAGACCAGTGGTGATAATTTCTGTTTCCCATTCGCGCAGTTGATAAAATTCTGGATGTCCTAGATAAGCTGTTGCTAAGACATCCCAAAAATAATAATCTTGGGGGATAACTAGTGCATAACATTGTCCGGCTAAATCAGATATGGGATAGTAGCGTTGTCGTCCCATTTTGTATACTAACTCCGATGTAACTGGGACATTGTTAGTTAAATCCAAAGGACACATAATAATTTCAATTTGGGTTTGCCATACTCGCGCTGCTGAAATTGCGTCCCAATAAACATTCCATTCGGCAGAACCATCTTGTCCTGATTCCAGACTTTTTTCCACATTACCACCGACATTCAACGCACCCCCCATCCACACAATTTTGTGAATCTTGGCTTCAATGTCTGGTGCTTTGTCTAATGCCACTGCTACTGTGGTTAACGGCCCAGTTACCATCAACGTTACGGGATCTGATGCCTCCCGCAACACCTTGATCATGAAATCTTGACCTGTTTCGGCAACCAAAGGCGTAGTGATGGTTTCGCTTTGATTGAGAATGGGGAGATGGTCAACGATAAAGGAATCACGGCGATAGAGAGTAGGGAATGGATTGATACCGCGTACAGTGCTTTCTGCTACCGAGATATGAGAAAATCCCATCAAATCGATAATTTTACGTGTGGCGCTAACCGCTGGTTGAACGTAGCAATCGGCTGGAGTGACGACGACACCAAGGAGTTGGATATGATCCATCGTCAACAGCAGCATAGTTGCTAAATAATCATCTACACCGCCATCGTGATCCATTAATACAAGTTGTTTTGTCATAAAAGGAGAATTAATATGGATGAGTTTATGGAAGCTGCTATTCAAGAAGCAAAACAAGGCAGACAAGAAGGTGGAATTCCCATTGGTTCGGTTCTCGTCAAGGATGGCAAAATTCTCGGCAGAGGACACAATAAACGTGTGCAAGACGCAGATCCTGTCACCCACGCGGAAATCGATTGTCTCCGTAATGCTGGGAGGATTGGCAGCTACAGAGGTACAACACTTTATTCAACTTTAATGCCGTGTTACCTATGCGCTGGGGCAGTGGTGCAATTTGGCATTAAAAAAGTCATTGCTGGAGAATCCAAAACTTTTCCTGGTGCTAAAGAATTTATGGTATCTCACGGTGTGGAAGTAATTGATCTTAATCTTGACGATTGCGAACAAATGATGAGTGAGTTTATTCAAACTAACCCCGAACTTTGGAATGAAGATATCGGTAATTAGAGACGCGATTAATCGCGTCTGTACAAAAGTAGCCAGCGTCTTGGTGACTTTTGATAGGAGAATTATGGTAGGAGCGATCGCTATCTAAAAAGCCACTCTGGAGAAGAAGAGGCTCTTTAGCCCAGAAAAAAAAGTTACCTTCGCACGGACACTCATCACTCCTAACCCAGCAAAAGTGTGCTGTTATTATCAATCATGGTAAGAGTTCCACTAGTAGCCATGCCTGGGTTGGGCTGCGCTAATGCACTATAGGACTGAATGTAACGCTGCACTTCTAGCGGAAAGTGGGGGTAATCTAACATCGCATCCCCATCGGCAATAGTAGCCCAGAAGTCTCGCAAACTAGGAGCTAATTTTTTTGCCTGCGATAACGGTAAGTTTAATGGAGAAAGAGTTAGTAACTTAATTAAAAATGGGAAAGAGCGATCGCCCATCCACTGCCGCGATGACTGTTGTAAGTCGGGAAACTCAGGCACTGACTCTACCCGATGGGATAGAATTTGCAACGATTCTTTACCTTGGTTATCCCGATGAAACTCTAGCACCCGATAAGGGTGAGGATAGCTCACTAAAGAACCAGTGGTAATATCATATACTCCATCTGAGTAAGCAATATCCTGAACGTGCAAATGCCCCGTAAATACTAGTTTGACTCCGTAGCGCCTTAGCAGCTGCAATAGTTCTGCTGAATTGGACAACATATAGCGATTTGCCAGTGGATGATTTGATTGATTGGGCAAGTGCTCGACCACATTATGATGCACCATCACCAGAACTAATTCATCACTAGATGCCGCCAGGACTTCTTCTAACCACCGTAATTGTTTGGTATCCAAACACCCCACCTGCTCACCCTGGTCATTAAAGGAGTTAGAATTCAGTCCAATTAGCTTAACTCCAGGCAATAACTGACGCGTGTAGTAAATCTGCTGCGGATCTTCATAGCCAAACTTCTTGTAATAGTAGGGAAAATCCGCAAAAGCAATTGATTGCTGATTAGCCAACAGCACAGGAACGTCATGATTACCAGGAACAACATAGACGGGAAAAGGTAGCTGGGCTAAACATTGTTGTAACCAGGCATGGTTCTCTGGTTCGCCGTGTTGGGTTAAATCTCCTGGCAACAACAAGAAATCTAAATCGAGTTGGATTAGATGTTCAAGTACACTTTTAAATGCTGAGATACTTACTTCCACCAGATGAAACCGACTGGGATGATCCCAGATTGTGTGAGGAAGTGCCAGGTGTAAGTCGCTGACTACCGCAAAGCGAAAATTGAGAGTCATTGATTTATAAAAATGTTAAAGCAGGGGTTAAAATAAGCCTTTTCCCAAAAGTATAACGCTTGCTTTGTTTCACTGCTCAGAAGTGCGTCTGTTTAACTTTTGTATACATGAATCATCGATTACACACTATGGTGACAATTAATTTCATATAATCGCTTTGTTTCTTGGTTTCTCTGCTACTCCTCTTTTCGGTAAAATAACTTAGCAGATCAGCAAGGAACAGGTTCAGGATCATGGCTCAAGCTAGTATTGGGATTATTGGTGGCAGTGGTCTGTATAAAATGGACGCGCTCAAAGATGTAGAAGAGGTGCATATCCAAACTCCCTTTGGTTCACCATCAGATGCTTTGATTCTGGGAACTTTGGATGGTACAAGGGTAGCCTTTTTAGCGCGTCATGGCCGTAATCATACACTGTTACCCTCTGAATTACCGTTTCGCGCTAACATCTATGCGATGAAGCAATTGGGTGTGGAGTATTTAATTTCAGCTAGTGCTGTGGGTTCCTTGAAAGCAGAGGCGAAACCACTGGATATGGTAGTGCCAGATCAGTTTATTGATAGAACAAAAAATCGGATTTCAACCTTTTTTGGTGAGGGAATTGTTGCTCACATTGCCTTTGGCGATCCGATTTGTAAGAATTTGGCTGTTGTGTTAGCAGATGCGATCGCATCTCTCAATTTACCAGAAGTTACTCTCCATCGCGGCGGCACTTATGTATGCATGGAAGGGCCAGCTTTTTCCACTAAGGCAGAATCGAATCTTTACCGCAGTTGGGATGCAACAATTATTGGGATGACGAATTTACCAGAGGCGAAGTTGGCAAGGGAAGCGGAAATTGCTTATGCAACTTTAGCGCTGGTGACAGATTATGATTGTTGGCATCCAGACCATGACAGTGTGACGGTGGAGATGGTGATTGGCAATTTGCTGCGGAATGCTGTGAATGCTCAAAAGGTGATTCAAGAAACTGTGCGCCGCTTGAGTGAAAATCCGCCAACCAGTGAGGCGCATTCGGCGTTGCAGTATGCGATTTTGACTCAATTGGATAAAGCACCAGCCGCGACGAAGGAAAAATTAGGGTTATTGTTGCAGAAGTATTTGTAATATTGGTGGTAAATTAGCGATCGCTACGACGTATTTTCTCAGATTACATCAAGAGCTAATACTGTTCGGTTAAGGCAAGAGACACGATTTATCACCATCTCTACGAACGACTGATGATTGTAGAGACGGCGATTTATAGTGTCTTTGTGATGATTTATCACATCATTGCGATCTAGAATTTTCATTATTTCATTAAAAACCTTAACCGAACCATATTACAGCAAGAGCGATCGCTACAATGGGCTACGCCTACGCACCATCAGATTCTTCGGTGACGTACCATTATTATAAAATCATATAAGTGATAACACGTAAACACATGAGTTTCATCAACAAACACATGAGTTTCATCAACAAACGCATGAGTTTCATCAACAAACACATGAGTTTCATCAACAAACGCATGAGTTTCATCAACAAACGCATGAGTTTTATCAACAAACGCATGAGTTTCGTTATGAAGCTTTGCTTGTTCGTGGTGTCTGGCAGATTTATCGCACTATCATCATAAAATCATACAGGCGATCGCTTTATTCTAAGTTGGGGCTGCTCATTACAGAAATCTCTCTGCGTACCCCAATCAAAAGACCTCTCCCTGGTTTTACTACCCAAAACCGTCCCTCTCCGACTCGGAGAGAAACTTGAACTTTAGTTCAAGGCAGGGAGAGGTTTATCACCTGCGTGTGCCAATATCATCACATAAACGCTTATCGTACTTGCTCACATTGGGATTATTTTGCAAATAATCGCGCACCCAAGCACAACCCTTAACCATTAAATCATCTAAATTGAGATTCCACAGCTTCACTGTCTTGTCAAAACTAGCAGAGGCAATAGTTTGACCGTCGGAGCTAAATGCCACACCCAAAACCGAATTGCTATGACCTTGGAGAGTTTGTAACAGTTCCCCGTTGTGATTCCACAACTTCACCGTCTTGTCTGAACTGGCAGAGGCAATGGTTTGACCGTCAGGGCTAAATGCCACGCCCAAAATCGAACTGCTATGACCTTGGAGAGTTTGTAACAGTTCCCCGTTGTGATTCCACAACTTCACCGTCTTGTCTGAACTGGCAGAGGCAATGGTTTGACCGTCAGGGCTAAATGCCACGCCCAAAATCGAACTGCTATGACCTTGGAGAGTTTGTAACAGTTCCCCGTTGTGATTCCACAACTTCACCGTCTTGTCTGAACTGGCAGAGGCAATGGTTT
>NZ_WBKL01000044.1:0-26407 GCF_015714705.1 Nostoc sp. NZL
AAAAAGGGCTATTTCTGGGCCGACATATTCCAATATTTGGCTACGAACTGTTTTTTCTATACCTTCGAGGTCTATTAACTGACTCTTATCAGCTTCCGAGTACAGTAATGTTGCCAGTTCTTGTAAGCAGGCTTTGATCCGTTCTTGTTTCTCTTGGCTCATAGTCAGCGATCGCACAGGGTTATTTCCTTCTACATTTTCTCAGAAATGGTAAATCTTCCAAAACTGGATGCTCCCGAATTTTATTAGCCAGCGGACAAGCGATCTTCGATTCATCAGGCCACAAAATCGGTGCAGTAGTTGTGATGCGAGATATTAGCGATCGCAAAAAAGCTGAACTTGCCTTGCAACAAAAATCACAAGACTTAGAACAAGCACTAACCGATCTGCAAAATGCCCAATTACAAATTGTTCAAAGTGAAAAAATGTCAGCATTAGGCAATTTAGTTGCTGGGGTAGCTCACGAAATGAATAATCCCCTTGGTTTTATTGCTGCCAGTCTCAAACAAGCTAAACCTAGCATTGCTGATATTGTTGAACATTTAAAACTCTATCAAGAAAACCTGCCCAATACGAGTGATGAAATTCTTAACCACGCTAAAGAAATCGACTTGGATTATAGCTTAGAAGACTTACCCAAGATGATTGATTCTATGAGTATGGCGTGCGAGCGCCTGAAAAGTATCAGCACCAGTTTACGGACTTTCTCGCGTGCCGACAAAGATTATAAAGTACCGTTTAATATTCACCAAGGCATCGACAGCACGATTTTAATTTTAAAACATCGTCTCAAAGCTAATGAGCAACGTCCAGCAATTGAAGTGATACCTGAGTACACCAATTTACCTCAAGTTGAGTGCTTTCCTGGACAATTAAATCAAGTATTTATGAATATTTTAGCAAATGCCATTGATGCTTTAGAGGAATCGAATATTGGACGAAGCTTTGACGAAATTAAAGCAAATCCGAACTGCATTACAATTACAACTACTGTAGAAAATAATCTAGTTAAAATTACAATTGCCGATAATGCTAAAGGGATGACTGAAGAGGTAAAACAAAAAATATTTGACCATTTATTTACTACGAAAGCTGTCGGCAAAGGAACAGGATTAGGATTAGCGATCGCCCGCCAAATTATTGTAGAAAAACATAGCGGAGCGATCGAGGTGAATTCTCAACTTGGCGGCGGAACTGAATTTGTAATTCAGCTACCATCTAACACCTAACCCCAGACTTTTTATGTCTTTCCCGCCACCACGGAGTTTTTAACTAAAATTTCCATTGCTGCTTGATATTGCAGATCCGCTTCGGTCCCAATCTGTTCACGGGTGATGGCTACTTGGGAAATCACTTTATCCGGCTTAATACCTAATTTGTTAATATCCCGGTGTTGAGGAGTTTCATACTTAGCAATTGTGACTGCCAAACCCGAACCATCTGATAATTCAAATAGAGATTGAATTAGACCCTTTCCAAAAGTGGTTTCACCTACTAACTGGGCACGACCGTTATCTTGGAGTGCGCCGGCGAGAATTTCACTAGCACTAGCAGTCCCTTGATTCACTAAAATAACGAGAGGATCGTTCGTTAGGGCTGGCCCAAAGGCTTCAAAACTACCTTGAATGCCTTGTCGGTTAACAGTGTAGACAATCGTGCCGGAATCTAACCACAGACGGGCGATTTCAATCCCTGATTGCAATAGTCCCCCAGGATTATTTCGTAAATCCAGAATGTAGGCAGCAGCGCCTTTTTTTTCTAGACTGGAAATAGCATGTGCCAATTCCGTTGAGGCGTTGGCATTGAATTGAGTGAGGCGAAGGTAGCCTATGGGCGTACCCTCAGTGGAAACACGCAATTCGGAGACCACAGGATTTAGGGCGATGCGATCGCGTGTCAGTCTAATTTCCGTTTCTGCCTCTCCATCCCGTTCGATGAGGAGAGTGACAAGGCTGCCACTCGGCCCGCGCATTTTAGTCGCAGCTTCATCTAGGGTAAGATTTTCTGTGGAAATGCCTTCAATTTTGAGAATCCGATCACGTGGTCTAATCCCTGCTTTATCTGCTGGCGAACCTGCTATGGGAGCTACGACTTCCAACTTCCCAGTCTCAGGATTCAGGGCAATTTGCAATCCTACACCAGTAAGTTCCCCAGAAGTATTAACCTGTAAGCTGCGGTACTGTTCCGGGTCTAAAAAACGGGTAAAAGGGTCATCGAGGCTCTTGAGCATCTTCACAATTGCCGCATAACTGGCATTTGAGTCCGACAGCGGCTTCTCCAAAACCTTTTGCCGCACAGCCGCCCAGTTTTGATGATTAAATGTCTCATCTAGATAAGTGCGATTAACAATTCGCCAAACTTCGGAAACCAGCTTTTGTTCGCCCGTCAAAGCGATTGCTGGCTGGGTGAGCGTACCAAACCCCAACCAAAACGCCATTAACAACGAAAATCCAACCTGAAAGACTTGTTTGTTCATGAACCCCATTATCAATTCCACCTCAACCCAAATTGCCTAGAAATGCCCACTTCCCCTGTTGTTGATGAAATCTATCTCTCGATTATGTTACTTTTTTTATAGAAGTGGTGCATTTCTCTCATCAAGTTGTTCAGTCAACTGATGCGTTGTATCCACTCACCAAAGGATAAAATCTACTTTGTGTCCACCATTTTCTGTGCAGGGGCGTAAAGAGATCGCAATATATTCCTTCTTTACAGAGTGTAAAGTTTCTGAAGACTCTTAGCACGCTGAAAGCTGACAAGCTTTCCAAAAAACTCGCCTTTACTAAAATCCCAAAATTGCTAATTGGGAGAGAAGTCTGAGAGGCGGCTTCTGAGAAGTCCGTAGACAATTCTGCTGTTACTCTAGCCTGCGGTAACCCCTTGGGCGAACCCGCAGGATGTCGAGGCTTGGAACCATCAGAATTTTAGTCGCCGATTTAGAACTTCGGGATTTATCAACCGCAACCGACTTTTAGGAACTTGAGATTGTATGGCCAACGTTTACGACTGGTTTGAGGAACGCCTGGAGATTCAGGCACTCGCCGAAGACGTCACTAGCAAGTACGTCCCTCCCCACGTCAACATCTTCTACTGCCTGGGTGGAATTACCCTGGTTTGCTTTCTCATCCAGTTTGCTACTGGATTTGCCATGACGTTCTACTACAGGCCAACAGTCACTGAAGCTTTCTCCTCAGTGCAGTACATCATGACTGAAGTAAACTTCGGTTGGCTAATTCGCTCCATCCATCGCTGGTCTGCCAGCATGATGGTATTGATGATGATTTTGCACGTCTTCCGGGTTTATCTTACAGGTGGTTTCAAAAAGCCCCGCGAACTGACCTGGGTAAGTGGTGTCATCCTAGCTGTGATTACAGTTTCCTTTGGAGTCACCGGCTATTCCCTACCTTGGGATCAAGTTGGCTACTGGGCTGTGAAAATCGTTAGCGGTGTACCAGAAGCAATTCCCGTAGTTGGCGTTCTGATCTCCGACCTGCTGCGCGGCGGTTCGAGTGTTGGTCAAGCGACACTAACTCGTTACTATAGCGCACACACGTTTGTGCTGCCTTGGTTGATTGCAGTCTTCATGCTGTTTCACTTCTTAATGATCCGCAAGCAAGGCATTTCCGGTCCTTTGTAATCTCAGCTATTAGCGAAAGGCAATATTTGTCAGTTTTCAGATCAAGTCGTTTGTTCTAAACTTATGAAACAAAAGAAATTAATTGCACATAAGTTCCAAAAAACAAACACTTGTATCTGAAGCCTAAAGTTGTAGAGAACCTCCAGGCGGCTAACCGGAGATAAAAAATACTGTTTGCCCCCTGTTGGTTGCCTAGTAGCTGATAGCTTTCACAAATGCTTTAATTTAACTTAAGCAGGAGAGCACATTTCAAAATGGCAACACAAAAAAAACCTGACCTGAGCGATCCTCAGTTAAGAGCCAAACTCGCTAAAGGCATGGGTCACAACTACTATGGTGAACCCGCTTGGCCTAATGACCTACTTTATGTCTTTCCAATCGTGATCATGGGTTCGTTCGCTGCGATTGTGGCTCTAGCTGTGCTAGATCCCGCAATGACAGGTGAACCAGCAAATCCTTTCGCGACACCATTGGAAATTCTACCAGAGTGGTACTTGTATCCAGTTTTCCAGATTTTGCGATCGCTCCCTAACAAACTTTTAGGAGTGTTAGCAATGGGTTCTGTACCAGTGGGTCTAATCCTCGTTCCCTTTATTGAGAACGTAAACAAGTTCCAAAACCCCTTCCGCCGTCCAGTTGCAACCACAGTATTCCTCTTCGGTACCCTTGTCACCGTGTGGCTGGGTATTGGTGCTGCCTTGCCATTGGATAAATCTTTGACCTTGGGACTATTCTAAATTAGTCACCACAAAGTGCTTTGACGCCTGTGAGTTTCAAGAGCATAAGTAAGATTTGCTTTTGAAAAAATTAACAGGCGTCAATTTTAATAGTTCAGATTGCATCTGGGATCTGAAGTTTTGGGTGGAAAAGCTATTCCAAAAATCTAAAATCACCAAAAGTCATCAAATACAAACATTTTTCACTTACTTAACGTAAGTTGCTAGTTACAACCCTCGAAATGCCAAAATCGCTCATGTTTTGTATTTTGGTACACAGAATATCCCAATTTAGATTTTGTTCTATCAGAGAAATTTTGCAGTATTCGCAAAATTTAATAACTAGCAACTTGGGTTTACTTATATTTAAGTCACAGTTAATGCTTAGCATAGTGCAGCAAGACCATCTGACGGTTAAGAGCGAACTCAGTCTCCTAAACCAGGTGCAAGAATGGTTCGAGCAATTTTGTCTGCAACATTTATCTCAACTTGGCTGGTCAAAAACCCAACTTGATCGCCTGAATTTAGCATTAGCAGAAGGTTTTACCAACGCTGTTCGTCACGCTCATCATGCTTTACCGCCAGAAACAACCATTGAGATTAACGTTTTTCTGTGGATTGACCGACTAGAGATTAGAATTTGGGATTATGGAAAACCTTTCAATCCTGATGCGATCGCAGAGCCAGCCCCAGGTACTCTGCAAGTAGGCGGGTATGGATGGTTCCTCCTGCGGCGGTTGGCTGATCGGGTTGTATACGAACGTGGTGCAGATGGTAGAAATTGCCTTCTCATCGTCAAATACTCTGTAGAAGCACAAAAGTAAAAGTGAAGCAGTCAAGGGTGAAGAAAGTTGAGAATACTTCCGATGCCAATTTGGGGTTTTAAGCAAAAGCAGAACCTATGGAAGCAGTACCAGCAGTGTGCGAGGCTTTTCTTCTCTAGTAAATGCAGCATTGAGGAGTAAGACAAACAGAACTTCTCCTATCAAAGATGCTTCTCTACGAGAGACTCCGCCAATGCATAGCTTCTTCCACCCTAGTTTTGAGCCACTCATCTTAAAACAGAAGCATGAGCACAAGAAGTCTCTAGTTAGATATATAGTTATTTGATTGATAAAAGTATACTCGTTTTTCAATAAAATATGGATTGATGTAATATGTTTTTTAAGTGAAATTGCTTAGTTTTTATGAGTTTTTTGTAAAACACCAAAGAATATTGTTGTATAAAAAGAGTTAGTGAATCCAGTAAAGATAGCATTCGAGTTACACTAACTCCCTTGTTAAGATTTGTCAGCAGTGTTGAGAGCCTTATTTTTTGTTCTCCAACAAGTGCCATTTTGTGCTTAAAGAGATAGAGGGAATAGGGGACAAAATATGGCTAAGACAGCCCTAATTACAGGAATAACTGGTCAAGATGGCTACTATCTCAGCCATTTGCTCCTCAACCGGGGTTACCGAGTTGTAGGATTAGTACCCCCGCATCGACAACCTAATTTGAGAAAACTGGGAACACTGGCAAATCAAGTAGAAATTTTTACGGTTGACTTGAGGGATAATGCAGCACTGTTTACCGCAGTTGAACAGCTGCGTCCCCAAGAAATTTACAATTTGGCGGCTCCTAGTTTTGTACCCGACTCTTGGAACGACCCATTGGGAACCCTGGATCTAATAACTGGTACTGCTACCAGGCTTTTGGAAGCAGTACGAAAAGTTGGTTTGTCTACCAGATTCTATCAAGCCAGTAGTTCAGAAATGTTTGGCGATGTATTTATTTCGCCTCAAGATGAAGAAACCCCTTTTCGTCCTAAAAATCCCTATGCTGCGGCCAAGATGCACGCCCACTGGACTATGGTGCATCACAGACAGCGCTATGGACTATTTGCCTGTAGTGGAATTTTATATAATCACGAGTCTCCTCTACGCGCTCCTCAGTTTGTTACACGCAAAGTTTCTTTAGCGGCTGCATCGATTAAATTGGGTTTGACTGACACCTTAGAAATGGGTAATCTGGATGCAAAACGCGATTGGGGTTTTGCGGGTGATTACGTAGAAGCAATGTGGCTAATGTTGCAAGTTGACGAACCAGAAGAATATGTGATTGGCACAGGTAAACTGCACAGTGTAAGAGATTTAGTTGCCACAGCCTTTGAGTCTGTCGGCTTGAATTGGACGCAGTATGTAGTCATAGATACTAGCTTATTGCGACAAGATGAGCATTTTCAACTAGTAGCTAACCCCAGTAAAGCTAAAAGAAACCTCGACTGGGAACCCCAAGTGAGCTTTGAGGAACTTTTGGAAAAAATGGTAAAAACAGATTTAGAGCGGTTACAAAGTGGTGCGTTGGATGAAGTCCTTGCCGCAGGCATCGCGCCCTTACCGCGAGTGTAAATAACCTAACATGCACATCACTACAGTGACAAAAAACCTCAAGTTAGGTGATAAAGTAAACAAAAAAACTAACCATGTCTTCGTGTTTTTAGAAATTTTTGCCCACGAAGGTGGTATTCAATCATATATAAAAGATATTTTTCGCGCCTATCTGGGATTAAGCCAAACCTACAAGGCAGAAGTCTTTTTGCTGCGAGACAGTCCTGATAGTTTAAATCCGTTTGAAGACGAGAACTTAAAATTTCATTACTTTAAAAATCAGTCTCCCTATTTGGGGAGACTGCAAATGGCAGCAGCTTTACTTAAATGTCTGTTGCAAAGCCGTCCACAGCAAGTTTTCTGTGGCCATATTAACTTAGCAGTATTAGTACAAACTCTTTGCCAGCCCTTGGGGATTTCCTACACCGTACTAACTTACGGTAAAGAAGTCTGGGAGCCGCTGAAAAATCAAGAACGCCGCGCCCTGACATCAGCAGATGGAATTTGGACAATTAGTCGCTACAGCCGCGTTCGCGCTTGTGCTGCTAATGGTCTAAACCCGAAAATGGTACAGATGATGCCTTGTGCAATTGATGGGGATAAATTTACTCCTGGTTCCAAGCAGCCAGAATTAGTTCAGAAGTATGGCTTAACTGGCGCTAAGGTGTTAATGACAGTAGCGCGGTTATGGTCAGGAGATATTTACAAAGGTGTAGATGTAACGATTCGGGCATTACCACAAATCGCTCAGGTTTTCCCAGAAGTGAAATATTTGGTAATTGGTCGTGGTGATGACCAACCGCGATTGGTGCAGCTAACAAAAGATTTAGGTGTAAGCGATCGCGTTGTGTTTGCTGGTTTCGTTGCTACAGAAGAATTAATGGAACATTACCGCCTTGCTGATGCCTATATTATGCCTTCGCAAGAAGGCTTTGGCATTGTTTATCTAGAGGCAATGGCTTGTGGAGTACCTGTATTATCCGGTGACGACGATGGCTCCGCTGACCCCTTGCAAGATGGTAAACTGGGATGGCGAGTACCGCACCGCAGTCCTGATGCTGTAGCAGCTGCTTGTATAGAAATGCTTCAAGGAGATGACCAGCGCTGTGATGGAGAGTGGCTACGAGAACAAGCGATCGCTCTGTTTGGCATAGATGCCTTCCAACAGCACTTGCAAAAAATGCTTGTATCCTCAGTGATGAAGTCCAAATGACAAATGACAAATGACAAATGACCAATGACTAAAATAGCTATCCTAGAAGGAGAGCAGGACGACATTTAAAAAATGAGCTTTAAGTCATTTCAATTGAATCTTTTAAATCTCCGCCCTTGGCTCACCCTGCTGGCAGTTATTTGGTTGCTGGCATCACTGGGCTTGGGTTGGTTGGTTAATTCATTGCTAATTATTTTCGGGTTGCTGTTGTTAGCACCTATTGTGGCTTTTTTTGGCTTTCGTTGGTGGCTGCAACGCAACTTGATTGCTGACCAGTGCCCCGTCTGTGGACATGAATTTACAGGTTTAAACAACAGTCAGTTGCAGTGTCCTAACTGTGGCGAATCACTGTTAGTACAAAATAGTCATTTTCAGCGCTTCACACCAGAAGGCACAATTGATGTCACTGCTGTCGAAGTTACAGCCCAATCATTGGAAGATTAGTCATTGGTCATTGGTCATTGGTCATTAGTCATTAGCAAAGGATAAATGATTAATGACTATTTATTTTTTTGCGAGATCGAGAGGATGTAGCGATACTCTTGTTTGGATAGTTCGCCCACATACAGCGAGTATTTTCCTTCTTGCCAATAACCAGAAAGTTCTGGTTTGCCTCCAGAGTAGCTATCTGCCATTACACAAAAGCGCCCTCCAGGCCCGTCGATCAACAGCGTTGGCTTCCCTTGACTCTCTACTGTTAATCGCAAATAAGGTAGTGACTCTGTAACCTGGATAACTTGATTGGGTTCTGTAGTAATATTGCCACAGTTACTTTTGACAGTTCCCCCAGAATTTCCGTTTAAAATCAGTGGATCTGGTTGGAAATTCCGATTAATTTGGATTGTTGGTCTCTGTGCCCAATTGGCCTGGGTGAAAACCAAACTCATCGCCAAAGCTGTGGGAACAATTGCAAGTAGCCTAAGCGTTTTCATTTTAATTAGTGCTCCAGATTTTTTTAGAGCAATATTGTTATACAGTCTGATTTAATTGACGACATCAATCTATCTTGGTTCCAAAAGCTAGCGTATAACCTAATACCATTGAGTTAAGGATTTTTTGTAAATATTTTGATGTGTGTAGAGACGTTGCAAAGTAATGTTTTTAGCTCGGTCATGCAAATTACCTCATCTATGATGTTTGGTGGCGATCGCTTTTCTAGGAAAATATGTCACCAGTATAATCAGCTTCCATTAATAAAGTTGTATTTTTTACATATTCAATAAGTAATAATATTGAATAAAAAATATGTGTTAGCAGATAACAAGAAAAAAACATAATTTTTACCTGCCAGAAAGGTATTGCACACACAGACATTAGCTAAAATCACTAAGACAACCACCAAAAATAGAATTTGGTTGGTCTGTTGTGGAATAAGTGACATAGCTGAGGTAGAAAAGATTGATGAATCCTCAAAGAGAAGAAGACTTGCAGCGTCGCCTCAATAACCTAGAGGCAGAGATTAATTCTTCGCCTGAAGTGGTTCCTCAACCACAAGAGCAAAAACAGATGCCTCAGTCTGTTTTTGCCAAGTTTAACTTGCAACTGGAGCGATTTCAGATTTGGTTTAACAGTTTATCTGGGGTGAAAAAACTAGTAGTTTCGGGTGTGACGGTGCTAGTAGGCTTGGCATTGCTGCAAGCAGTGTTTAAACTGGTTGCATCTATAATCAGTCTGGCACTTTTGGCAGTGTTAGTGTATGTTGGATACAAATTTTTTGTGTCTAGTAGCTTTCAACGTAAGTAACAAGCTGATATGCATTTACTTTGCACTCTGCCTAGAGCCAGGAGCCAGAATACAAAAGGCTCCTGACTTATGAATTCTAAATTCTATTTCAACATGCTTTTCTTTTTACCGATTAGCTTAGTCTATTTTAATTGTGCCGATCGCGGCGTAGAAATAATGTCAAAGGGAATTAGACGATGACGACACCAATTGTCAGAAGAAGTAATCAATCTGGTCAGTCAAAACGACCAGAAAGAGCCAGTTCGCTGCTGCTAGCAAGCAGGCGTTTTGCTGCTTGGGCGGCTGAAATCACACTAGTGGTTACCAGTGGTTTGATTCCCTTCGGCATTGGTGTCTATGCCAATTCTAGAAGCGATCTTAATCGAGTACCGCTTAATCCCGTGCTGGTAGTCACAGAAAGAGCGATCGCTCGACCCTTAGCTTTGCCTGTGAGTTATGGCATCCGTAACGTAGCATGGCCGACTAATATTTTGTGGACAATCGCCCTATTAGCACCTGTAACTCTCTCATGGTGGCAATTATATTTACTAGCTAAGACTGGTAGCACAATTCCTAAACGTTGGTTAAAAGTGCGGGTTGTCAACGAGCAAGGGAGACCTCCTGGTTTGGGAGCAGTTGTGATTAGAGAAGGAGTTGGGCGTTGGACTGTACCCATTTCTATTGCCTATCTGCTGTGGCGTTACAGCTTTGCTTTTCCTAATTTAGGATTATTCACATTTTTGTCTTTGTTAATGATTGTGGGTGAAGGGATAGGCTTACCGTCACGCCGGGGCCGTCGCGCACTGCACGATCAACTTGCAGGTACTTATACAATAGATGCGCTCTTACCTAGCAATAGACAAGCTCAGTCTGCTGACGGTAATGATCAAGCAGAAGAATGGCAGGAGGGAGAAGAATTAGCGGTAGCCCAAACCAACCAGTCGCCTAATCTGTGGCGGCGGATACAGCAAAATCCTAATCTAACCTTGTTTGGGATAGGGCTGACGAGTATGACTGCTGTGTTGGCAACTTTAATAGGAACTCAAGTTTATATCCAAATTCAACAATCCCAGCGAGCAACCAAGCAAATCAACAGCCAACAGTTCCTCGAACTTGTTAAACAATTAACTCCCAACTCTGGGGCGACTAATGAGCAACGCCAAAGTGCAATTCTGGCTATGGGTGGTCTTAATGACCCACAGTCCATTAAATTTCTGGCGGGTCTCTTGGTTACTGAAACCAACCCCAGCCTCCTGGATACGATTCAACAAGCTTTGACAACTGTCGGGCCCCAAGCCATCCCGGAATTAAAAAATAAGAATCAGTTTCTGGTTAGCGAACTGGAGTCTGTAGGCAGCACTGCAACCCAAGAACGAGAATTGCGGCAAGGGCGGCTACAGAGAAACCAGCGGACGATCAACAAGATTCTCTCTGTTTACAGCGGTAAAATCCAGGGCGTTGACCTTAGCAGCACCCAATTAGGTCAAAGCGGTACTCCAGGAAGTTCCTTCTTCAACTTGGTACTAGACAACCTTGATTTATCAGGGGTTAAGTTTAAATCTGCAAATCTTAACCAAGCCAGCTTTAAGGGTAGCCGCTTTCGGGGTGCGGGTGAAGATGGACGCTGGGATACTTACGACGATGTGATGGCTGATTTAAGTCAAGCTCAGTTGCAGCAAGCCAATCTTACTGATGCTAACCTCAGTCGTGTCTTGATGAACCGGATTGATTTGAGCCGCGCCACTCTCAACAGAGCTAATTTATCCAATGCGCGTCTATTTGACGCTAAACTCAACAGCACTCAACTAGTAGGAGCCGATCTGCGAAACGCAGTTTTGGAAAAAGCGAGCTTAACTGGGGCTGATTTAGGTGATGCCAAATTGAACGAAGCCAATCTATACGCTGCCCGCTTAGGTCGCGTTACTGCTATAGGAACACAATTATCCTTTGCCAACTTAACTAACACTGATTGGCAAGGGGCAGATTTATCAGGAGCCTATTTGGATCGTGCTAATCTCAGCAATGCTAACCTCAGTGCCACTCGTCTAGCTGGCGCTGTTTTGCGTTCTGCCCAGATGGAAAACGTTAACTTGCAAAATGCCGACCTGAGCCTTGCAGATTTACGGGGGGCAAATGTCGCCGGAGCAGATTTTAAAGGGGCAATTCTCGCTCCTAGCAAACAAGACCCAGCAGATCAATTTGTCCAGACTCCAGATTTAGGCTCAGTATCTGCTGTAGTCCAAGGCGTTGATTTTTCCCAAGCCAAAAATTTAGATGCCAAGCAATTAGCTTACATTTGTACTCAAGGAGGCATTCATCCCCGTTGCCCGTAGAATGGGATGGGGAGCAGGGGGGCAGGAAATAACCAATGCCCCATAACCCCATGACTAATGACTAATTGGTATGAGGAGTTGGGTTATGAAGCATATTCCATATTTGGTTTCAGTTTTGGCGGCTGGCTTGGTCTTGAGTCTGGCGAGTACGAAACCAGCACAAGCTCAAGTGGCCTATGGTAGTTATATCGGTATAGGCCCCACTATTGGCTTTACTGATGGTATTCAATTGGGGGGGGTTATAGCGGGTCGCTACAAGCTTCTAGAAGCACCAATTTCACTGCGTGCCCAAGTGTTAATTGGTAATAATACGGCAGTTGTGCCAACAGTTTCCTACGATTTCCCCCTTAACTGGCAAGCTGATGCCTACCTGGGTGCTGGGTTAGTATTGGCTGGTGGTGGTGGATCTTCTCCTGTAGGCGACAAAATCAGTTTTGCTTTACAACCGGGGATTGATTATATGATCCCAAATAGCAATACTGTCCTTTTTGGCAACGCCATCATTGCTTTTGATGCCTACCGTGATAGCAGTGGTACAGCTATCTCTGTGCAGGGTGGTGTTGGTTTGAGATTTTAATGGGCAGATGAAAACACTACTGCGATCGCTATCCTATTCCTAACAAGCGTTAAACTTCATTGCAAATCAAGAAGTTAGTCCAAACAACATGATAATTTTTGGTCATGAAGAGAGACAGCACAGGATTAACACAGGAGAACACAGTGGCAATGGAATCAAATTTATTAACGGATGCGGGCGCAGATGAAATGAATCAAGATTTCAGTGAATATGTCGCCAATCTGCAACTTCACATGACTCTGCAAGCTCGCAATCTTGTTCCAACCCTGAAACAAACGCTGGTAGATAGTCGCCAGCAATTACTCCATCAAACCCAAGCCCACTTTGAAAAGCTAGTTTCTCGACAAGGGCTATAAATATATACAAATTTTAATCAAAATTCAAATAAAATAAAGGCAGATATTGTTGGGTTAATGCCAATGGTGTTCTCACAAGGTCTGCTTTTTCTGCTTTTTTTAAGTATTAAGTTACTAAAATCACCCTTTTGGCGCAATAGTAAGGGGCAGAAAGTAGTTAATATTATTGCAGCAGTTCCTTTGAAGAGCAGTTAGTTAAGGCTAAATAGCGGCTCGAATAAAAATGACTTCATTACTTCCCAGAAACCTCAGCGTTGTTATCCGACCAGTCCAATACCGGGATTTGGACGGCATTGAGCGCATAACTCAAGAGTCATTCGCAGCCCTCACTCCCAAGCGAGCAGGTTTTGCCATCAGCCAGATGCAAAGGCTGCGTCGCTGGTATGGATTACTCAAATTTTTGAGTTGGTTTCCTAACCCGCTTCAGTATCGCCTTTGTGCCTATGTAGCAGAGCAAGGGCGTATGCTATTAGGGATGATTCAAGTGTCACCCTTTAACCGGACACGCAGCACTTGGCGAATTGATCAAGTGTTGTTAGAGCGTGGTGTCGATAAACAAGGAATTGGTTCGCAACTTTTGCGTCATTGCTTTGAATCGATTTTGGAAGCTCGCACTTGGCTACTGGAAGTTAACATCAATGACATTGAGGCGCTGGCACTATATCGACAAAATGGATTCCAGCGTCTGGCAGAAATGACATACTGGGAAATTGAACCAGAATTACTGGCTGAATTAGCACAAGCAGAGCCAGACTTGCCCAATCTATTGCCAGTGAGTAATGCTGATGCCCAGTTGCTATATCAATTAGATACGGCATCGATGCCACCTTTGGTGCGTCAGGTTTTTGACCGTAATACCCGTGACTTTAAAACCAGCTTGTTCGGTGCTTTAACTGATGCAGTGAAGCAATGGCTGACCAAAACAGAAGTAGTCAGCGGTTACGTATTTGAACCCCAACGCAAAGCTGCGATCGGTTATTTTCAAGTGCAACTTGACCGTAAGGGTGAAGTTCCCCACGTTGCAACGCTGACGGTTCATCCTGCTTACACCTGGCTGTATCCAGAATTACTATCTCAACTGGCTCGTATTGCCCAAGATTTTCCCCAGCAAGGCTTGCAACTAGCTTCCTCTGACTATCAGGCAGAGCGAGAAGAGTATTTGGAACGAATCGGGGCAAAACGCATAGAACATACATTAGTTATGTCTCGCTCTGTGTGGCACAAGCTACGGGAGTCTAAATTCGTTTCCTTAGAAGGAATTCAGTGGACTGATATGCTGCAAGGTTTACAACCGGCACGTAAACCAATACCAGGTGGGATGTCATGGATACAACCAGGAAAGTTACCATCGTCAGATAAACCACTGCCAAGCAAGTCAGAGCCGATTAACTTTTCGGGAAAAAACCCTAGCATGGAAGCATCACCGATTTCTGAATCAGCAGATGCACAGCAGGAGAATTAATCGTGATATCCCAAGAGCAACCAAAACCGTTTATTTCAGCCTTGGGACTAGATTTTGGTCGCAAGCGGATTGGTGTGGCTGGGTGCGATCGCACGGGTTTAATCGCCACGGGAATTACCACAATTGAGCGCACATCTTTTGAACAAGATGTCGAGCAAATCCGGCAAATAGTTAATGAACGCGAGGTGCAAATCCTAGTTATGGGCTTACCTTATTCAATGGATGGCTCACTGGGATTTCAGGCGCGTCAAGTTCAAAAATTTACTATAAGACTTGCTAGAGCACTGAAACTGCCTGTGGAATATATGGATGAGCGATTAACTTCATTTCAAGCAGAGCAACTGCTGATAGCTGAGAAACGCTCTCCGTCACGCCATAAAAGTTTGATTGACCGCAAGGCAGCCGCTTTGATTTTGCAACAATGGCTGGATGTTAAGCGTGCTAGTTCCCGGAGTTCAGTTGCGGCTATTGAATATTGATACCTTTTAACATGATATTCTGAAAACGATTAGCCAGCAGTTGTATCTACGTATAAAGCTATTTAGTTGACATTATATATATGTCATGAAATAGTTAAGCGATTTTCAAAGTTGCTGGTATTTATTAAATTTCTAAATTTCGGCTATGTTTTCCTCTCCATTTCCTGAAGAAAATGATAACGCTCATGCGGGTTCCATCACTTTAACCGATGACAAAGGGCGATCGCTCGAATGTTACATAGAGCATTCCCTCGAAGTAGATGGACAAGAATACGTTTTACTTCTTCCTGTAGACTCACCTGTAGAAATTTTTTCTTGGGAAGGTGACGGTGAGGAAGAAGAAGCAGTTCTGGTAGAAGATGACACCATTATTGAGCAAATTTTTGCTACTGCCCAAGCTGTCCTATCTGAGCAGAATCTGATCTTGAAGAATACAGCCTATGCTCTGACTGTTGCAGGTGATTTACCGCCAGTTGAAGAATCAGAACTCTTCACCTTAGAAATCGAAGACGAAGAGGCAGATTTAGAGCCAGAGCAATTACAGCTACTTGCTAGCTTCTATGATGAAGATCAGGAGTATGCAATTTATACACCCCTCGATCCCCTGTTGTTTTTTGCACGGATAGCTAAAACAGGTGAGCCGGAATTACTCTCTCCAGAGGAGTTTCGCAAAGTGCAACCTCTGTTAGAGGAACATCTTTTTAATGAAGTGGAATAAGATTAAAAATTCAAAATGAAAATGTAACATTTTGAATTTTTTAATTGAGAAATTTTCATTTTAATCACAATCTACTTAAACCTTTTACCATGTCCCATTAAATGTGGAAGCAATGAAACATTAATACTAAATTGGGACAATTAATATTGTTTAAGATCCTGGAAAAAGCATTTTGGTAGAGATTTTTAGTTCCATTATCTAAAATCCAAAATTGGTATGAGATGCTGAAAATGGCTTATAGCGACTTTACATTAAGTAAATTTAAAAAGTCATTCAGCATCCACATTGATGAAGAAATTGATTTATGTGCCGACATAAAAGCTTTAACCTTTACAGCCAAGCGAGCAACTCACAAATTCCTTAGAATAAATGACAAAACTGGCTTTAGCAATTAATACTTAAAAAGCTCGTTCCGAAGTTCTCAGGAAGAGATTTTAATGTAGATGTAGAAAAACGTCTGAATGGGTATTGTGACTTTATCATCAGTAGTTTTAAAGAGCAACTAACAATTAATCTGCCTGTGTTGATTATTATTGAAGCCAAAAATGAAAATATTAAAGTTGAATTAGGTCAATGTGCGGTCACAATTTTAGCCGCACAATTTTTTAATCAACCATAAGAAAATGAAATTACAAAAGTTTAAGGTGCAGTAACAACGGGCGATATTTGGAAATTTTTGAAGTTAGAATAAAACGATAGATTTATTGATTTGAGTAATTATTACATCAAAGAGATAGATAAGATTTTAGGAATTTTATCTCAAAATGTTCAGTGAGATATCCCAGGGTGGTGTTCGACTAACTAAACTATATTGGGTTATGCTCATTTGTCTAGAGCTACTTAAATTTGACTGTTGACTATGACCTGGAATAATCTTTTACAGCCTGACTTGATTTTAGAAGGTTCAGTGTTGAACCTAACACCAGATATTATCCAAAAATACGGGCTTAAGGGGCTGGTATTGGATGTAGATGAAACCTTAGTACCCTTTAGAGTAGGGCTTGCTTCCCCAGAACTACAACATTGGGTGGAACAAATTCGCACCTGTACTGCATTGTGCTTGGTGAGCAACAACCTGAGTGAAGCGCGAATTGGTGGAATTGCGCGATCGCTTAATCTACCTTACTATTTGGGTGCAGCCAAGCCTTCCCGACGCAAAATTAGGGCAGCACTTAGGGGAATGGATCTACCAGTGCATCAAGTAGGGATGGTAGGCGATCGCTTGTTTACCGATGTTTTAGCAGGTAATCGCCTGGGAATGTTTACCATTTTAGTCGAACCGATTGTTCATGCCGACGCGGCCCTCCGCTCTCATCCCATACGCAACTTTGAAGTTTGGATATCTGAAATTCTGGGAGCCTCTATTACCCCTAAGAAAACCAAGATTCACAAAAGTTGAGAAACCGTCAGGAAAGTAAATCTAAAAAAATGGTTAAGGAATCTTACTGGAATCCAAAAATCGGGGATCATAAGTATTAATAACATGGGGTCAGCCAAAAAAGACCCTACAGCATACAAAATAAATATAAGCCCGTAAAGCGTCAGCCTTCACTATAGAGGGATTGGCGCTTTACAAATTTAGTTAGGAGTTAGAAGTTATGAGTTATGAATTAAATTCACCTCCTAACTCCTCACTCTTAACTCCTCACTTTTTAGATGTCATTAACAATTGTTGTCAAAATCGGCACTTCTAGCCTAACTCAACCAGAAACGGGACAATTAGCACTTTCTACAATCGCTACCTTGGCGGAAACACTCTGCCATTTAAGACACCAGGGACACCGGGTGATTTTGGTTTCTTCTGGTGCTGTGGGGGTGGGCTGTGCACGGTTGGGCTTAACTGAACGGCCCAAGGCGATCGCACTAAAACAGGCTGTAGCAGCAGTTGGACAAGGCAGGCTAATACGTGTGTATGATGATTTGTTTACTACATTACAACAGCCGATTGCTCAAGTATTACTGACTCGCAGTGACTTGGTACAGCGCAGCCGCTATCTCAACGCCTACAACACTTTTCAGGAACTGTTGGGACTGGGAGTGATCCCCATAGTCAATGAAAATGATACCGTAGCAATAGACGAACTAAAATTTGGTGATAATGATACCCTTTCGGCATTGGTTGCCAGTCTCGTAGAAGCAGATTGGCTATTTTTGCTCACCGATGTCGATAGGCTGTACTCAGCCGATCCGCGTTCCGTGCCAGATGCTCGGCCGATCGCTTTAGTGAGTAGCATTAAGGAATTAGCTCAATTACAAATACAAACAGGTTCCCAAGGTTCTCGGTGGGGAACTGGCGGTATGGTGACAAAAATTTCGGCTGCGAGGATTGCTATTGCAGCTGGAGTGCGTACCGTAATTACCCAAGGGCGATTTCCCAGAAATATAGAAAAAATTATCCAAGGTGAACTTATTGGGACGCATTTTGAACCGCAACCTGAACCAACTTCAGCGCGTAAACGTTGGATAGCTTACGGACTTGTACCTGCAGGTAAACTATATTTAGATGAAGGCGCGATCGCAGCAATTTCTCTGGCGGGAAAATCGTTATTAGCTGCTGGAATTAAAGCAGTAGAAGGAGAGTTTGACACACAGGACGCTGTGCAATTGTGTGACACCAACGGTAACGAAATTGCCAGAGGACTTGTTAATTACAACAGCGATCATCTGCAAAAAATTTGTGGGTGCCATTCACGGGAAATTCCTACGATTTTAGGCTATGTCGGTGCGGAAACAGTTATTCATCGGGATAATTTGGTTTTGATTTAGGAGGGAAATGAGATAACTTCCGGTTCAAAATCCAAGGCTCGTAACTGTGTCGCCAAGCGTTCAGCCCGTTGCAGAGCAGCTTGTTTAACTTTTCGCTCTTATTTAGCTCGTTCTGCTCACGCCCAATTTAATGTCATGCCATTATTGCAAGCGCAAAGCGTAATGGTAAAACTCTTCATTCTTAATGTAATCTCGCGCTTCATAGAGTTTTTGCGCGGTTATGTTAGAAATTTGAGTAGCTAAAATTACTCGAACTGCTCCACGCTCTTTTGCGTATTCTTCTGCAACACTCATCAATAACTTTGCAATTCCCTTCCGCCGATACGACTCTTCCACATACAAATCGTTCAATATCCATAGTCGTTTCATCGACACTGAAGAAAAGCTGGGATAAAGCTGAGTAAATCCAACTAATTCCCCATTGTCACTGGCTGCAAACACTACCGAGTCATTATTTTTGAAACGTTCTTTAAGAAACTCCTTGGCAGCTTCAAGGTTTGATGCCTGATTGTAAAAAATACGGTACCGATCAAATAGTACTGCAACACTTTCAAGATGATTAATATTAGCCAAAAAAACTTCCATTGAGTGTCCTCATCACTTCAATGCAGTTTACATCCAATAATACTTAGTTAAGTGAAATGGGAGGAGAAATTAATACAAATATGTTTGCGTTTTTTTAATGAGAACAGTAAGCTTTGATAATTGAACTTACTTTTTCTTCTTGAGATTGTTGTACAAGTAAACCTAGTTTTGTTGAAGAGAATCAATGCATGATTGCAAGTAATTGGTGGGCATTGCCCACCCTACTTAGACAATTTACTAGTTCATTAAGACTTTGGTTTATAAGTTGAAGCAACGTGCAATTCTTTCAACTGTTTTGCATCTACACTCGAAGGTGCGTCTGTTAACAAACAACGTGCTTGTTGTGTTTTCGGAAAAGCAATGACATCTCGAATAGATTCTTCTCCAGCTAGCAACATCACCAAACGATCTAAACCGTAGGCGATGCCACCATGCGGTGGTGTACCATATTCAAATGCTTCTAAGAGAAAGCCAAATTTATTTTGTGCTTCTTCAGGAGATAAACCGATCGCTTCAAAAACTTGCTGTTGAATTTCTCGTTGATAAATCCGTAGACTTCCGCCGCCAACTTCCACGCCGTTTAGTACTAAGTCGTAAGCTTGGGCGCGTGCAGTTTTTAAGTCGCTCAAATCATCAGGATGCGGTGCTGTAAATGGGTGGTGTAGTGCTTCTAGACGTTTTTCGTCAGCATTCCACTCGAACATTGGGAAATCTGTAATCCACAGCAAGTTGGTTTTTTCTGGATCAATTAAACCAAACTCTTTAGCGATCGCTTGCCGTAACCTATCTAAAGTTTTATTAACTGTAGCAGCATCACCAGCCCCAAACAACAGCAGATGTCCAGCTTTAGCACCTGTACGGCGTAAAATTTCTTCTTTTTGTTCTTCGCTGAGGTTGTCTTTAATCGCGCCAATAGTGTCAATTTCGCCATCATCCCTAACACGGATATAAGCTAAACCTTTAGCACCGGCTTCGCTAGCTTCTTTAAATAAGTCGCCGCCTGGTTTAATACGGACATTAGAAATTACATCGTTACCGTTGGGAATGGGTAAGATTTTGACGATTCCACCATTTGTAACAGTGTCCCGAAAGACTTTGAAACCAGAGTCTTTGACAATATCTGAGACATCAACTAATTCCAAACCATAGCGTGTATCTGGTTTATCACTACCGTAGCGTTCCATCCCCTCAGCGTAAGTAAGACGGGAGAAAGGACGCTGTAACTCAATGCCTTTAACGGTTTTAAAGATATGGCAAACTAAATTTTCATTCAGTTCGATAATTTCTTCTTGAGACATGAAGCTCATTTCCATGTCCAATTGAGTAAATTCCGGTTGTCTGTCGGCGCGTAAGTCTTCGTCACGAAAGCAACGGGCAATCTGATAATATCTGTCCAAGCCGGATACCATCAGCAATTGTTTAAATAGCTGGGGTGATTGCGGCAAAGCATACCACTCACCAGGATTGACGCGACTGGGTAGAACATAATCCCGCGCCCCTTCTGGGGTAGAACGGGTAAGTATTGGGGTTTCGACTTCGATAAAACCTTCCAAATCTTCCAGATAACGACGCATAGCTTTGACAATTTGATGACGCAGTTGCAAATTTTGCGCCATGCGTTCGCGTCGCAAATCCAAATAACGATATTTCAGCCGCAAGTCTTCCCGCACTGTCTCAGTGTCAGCTATGGAAACTTGGAAAGGTAACTGTTTACGGACAGCATTGAGGAGTTTAATTTTGTCGGCGTAGATTTCTACCTCGCCTGTTGGGATGCGGGTATTCAACGATTCTTCGGGACGTTGTGTTACCCTACCAGTGATTTCGACAACATATTCATTTCGCAGGGCGTTTGCATGTTCGTAAGAATCTGGGGTGCGTTGCGGATCGCTGACGATTTGGACAATTCCAGAGCGATCGCGTAAATCTAAAAATATCACACCACCATGATCGCGGCGACGGTCTATCCATCCGTAAAAGGTAACAGTTTCTCCAATATGTTCTTTTCGGAGTTCGCCGCAATAGTGAGTTCGCATAAGTCTTAGTTATTGTTTCCGGGCTAGATTGGCAAGCAAATGTCAAAGCTTTCCCATTATCTAGCATCAATAGTAATTGTAGTAATAAACATACAATAATCTCACACCAATTTGGCAAAGGTCGATTGGGGGAGTGGGTGAGGCACAAAACCTGAGATAAGACGCGATGAAGCAAAGAAATTATCAAATACTCTCACCATGTCCCAGCACCACCATCTTTTACGTAATATAATGTTTCCATTTTTACACTAACTGTTTTGTGTAACTTAACTCTGGAGCACAACTGATAACTGTTAATCACTGTCTCAATAAAATTTTTTATTTAATAACTGTTCTATCAGAAAAGAACAATCCAAAGGGTATTATGCGTTCGTTGGTTTTCTAACTCCTAATGTAGCTTTTTTGCTTTCTTTTATTGCCAGTTTTGAGCATCAGTAATGCCAACAGAATTGTCCCAAAGCGAATTGCCAGATGATAGAGGATTTTTAGCGCACCCTCCGCATCACCTCCTGCTCCATGCAATATCAACACCAGTCAAGCGGGTTGATCTGCTCAACTGAAGTAATAGCTATGTTTAAATGTCCTCTAAATGTTGAGTTACACTTGAATAGAGTTAGTCGCAGTCCTGACGGTTTCTGTCGTTTGAGTTAGCGATGTCTTCTCCTGTCGGAGATAATGAGTCAGATTAATAGATGTATCTGTGCATGGCTTATCTACAAGCTACATTAGCGATCGCTAAAGCCCACATATTCTTAGTTAAGAATATATCTAATATGAAAACATCAATCAAAATAGTTATTTTAATTGTACTTAAAAACGAAGTAAGTTAATTAAAAATGTAATTAACAATACAAATAACTTTATTTTAGAAGCCCTTTTCTATGCAGCTTCATATTAAATTAGTATAAGTCTCAAAGGTAAGTATAAAGCCTGTTTTACTTCTGATTTTTGACTTCTGAATTCTGCTGTAATATATGCAAAAATTATTAGATTTAATTAACGCATTCTACGACTTATTCATCGCTGGATACTGTTTCAAAACTTGCTGCAAATATTGTCCAGTATAAGACCTGGGATTTTTTGCAACTTCCTCTGGTGTACCCACAGCAATTAATTCTCCCCCTTTGTCGCCACCTTCTGGCCCCAAATCTATCACCCAGTCAGAACAACGAATTACATCTAAGTTATGTTCAATTACTAAAATTGAATTACCTTTATCTACCAATCGTTGCAACACATCTAACAATTTGTGGACATCGTAAAAAGATAAACCTGTTGTCGGTTCATCTATTAAATAAAGTGTCTTACCTGTGGCGCGTCGAGATAGTTCTGTTGCCAATTTCACCCGTTGCGCTTCACCACCAGATAAGGTAGTGGCAGGTTGTCCTAATTGGACGTAACCCAAGCCGACATCAAATAAAGTTTGTAAACGCGCGATCGCTTTGGGAATATTCTGGAAAAAGTCTAAACTTTCCTCAACTGTCATTCTCAAGACATCAGAAATCGACTTATCTTTATACTTCACCTGCAAAGTCTCGCGGTTGTATCTTGCACCTTTACAAATTTCGCATTGCACGTAAACATCCGGGAGAAAGTTCATTTCAATAACATTCACACCCTGTCCGCTACAAGCTTCGCAACGTCCACCTTTAACGTTGAAGGAAAATTGTCCGGGTTTGTAACCCCTAGCTTTGGCTTCTACTGTTTGGGAAAATACATCCCGAATGGCATCGAAAATTCCTGTGTAAGTTGCAGGGTTAGAACGTGGTGTGCGTCCAATTGGGGATTGATCGATAACGATCGCTTTATCAATCGCGTTTAATCCCTGAATTTTATCCAAATGTCTCGGTAAGGGAACTTTCTTAGTTAAATGGTGTTGCAGAGATGGATACAGTAACTCATTAATCAGGGTAGATTTACCAGAACCAGACACACCAGTGATCGAGACAAGTTTACCTAGCGGAATGTCTACATCAATATTTTGTAGATTGTTGCGATGAGCATTTTTAATTCCCAAACTGCGCCCATTTCCTTCTCGGCGTTCTGCTGGTGTGGTAATTACTCGCCTTCCTGATAAATATGCACCCGTTAAAGAATCTTCTGCTGCTAATAATGCCTGAAAATCACCTTGGGCGATAATATTTCCGCCGTGAATTCCTGCACCGGGGCCGATATCAACAATGTGGTTAGCTGCGCGAATTGTTTCTTCATCGTGTTCAACGACAATTAATGTATTACCTAAATCACGTAATTTAGTTAAAGTTTTCAGCAACCTGCCATTATCTCGTTGATGCAAACCAATACTCGGTTCATCTAAAACGTAGAGAACTCCTGTTAAACCTGAACCAATTTGCGTTGCTAAACGAATTCGTTGGGCTTCGCCACCGGAAAGGGTCATGGCGGGACGGTCAAGGGTGAGATAATCTAAACCTACATCCAACAAGAATTGCAATCTTGCTTTGATTTCTCTCAGGACTAAATCAGCAATTTGTAACTGGCGATCGCTCAACTTAAATTGCTCAATTCTCTCCCGACAATCCCGAATTGATACGGTAGTCAATTCTAAAATTCCATATTGTCCCAACTTCACCGCCAAGGCTTCCGGTTTTAACCGTTTTCCTTTACAAACTTCACACGGTTGGTCAATTAAATACTGCTCTAATTTTTGCTTAATTAGTTCAGAACCACCCTCATATTGTCGTTGCAAAATTGGAATAGCACCTTTAAAACTCTGCTTTCTTTGTGCTTCTGCGGCTCGTTCATCTTTCTCTCCATACAGAATAATTTGCTGCTGTTCTTCTGTCAGCTTTTTCCAATTTGTCTGTAGCTCAAACCCATAAATCTGTCCGACGCTATAGAGTAATTCTAGATAATAAGAATTATCTTTTTCTGACCAAGGCGCGATCGCAGCATAAACCGGCGCTTCCCAGTCAGGTACGATCAAATCTGGCGCAAATCTCCTTAAAGTCCCAATTCCGTGACAGTGCGGACAAGCACCATAAGGCGAGTTAAAGGAGAACAATCGCGGTGATAGTTCCTCCATTACCGCGCCATGTTCTGGACAGGCAAAGTTTTCCGAAAATACTAATTCTTCTTCTTTTTCTTGTCCGTCGTCACCAAGCAGACTCACCAGAATGGCTGCAATACCACCCGATTGCTTGAGACACGTAGACAGGGAATCAACCAAACGTTCCTGAATATCAGCCTTTTTCACCAAGCGGTCAATTACTACCTCGATGGTGTGGGTAAAATTTTTATCCAATTCAATTGAATCTGACAGTTCGCGGATCTCGCCATTGATCCGCACGCGGACAAAACCTTGAGAAGCAAGACTTGACAAAAGCTTACGATGTGTGCCTTTTTTCCCTCTGACAACGGGTGCAAGAATTTGGAAGCGCGTGCGATCTGGTAATTCCATGATGCGATCGCACATCTCATCGATTGTCTGGGGTGCAATACAGCGATCGCATATCGGACAATGGGGTTCGCCAGCCCGACCAAACAACAGCCGCAGATAGTCGTAAATCTCTGTCACCGTACCGACAGTGGAACGGGGGTTATGAGAGGTTGACTTTTGGTCAATGGAAATTGCTGGACTTAAGCCTTCAATGGCTTCGACATCCGGCTTATCCAGTTGTCCTAAAAATTGCCGTGCGTAGGCGCTGAGGGATTCCACATAGCGACGTTGCCCTTCAGCGAAAATGGTGTCAAAGGCTAGAGAAGACTTACCAGAACCAGAAACGCCAGTGAATACGATTAGGCGATCGCGTGGCAATTCCAAGTCAATATTTTTCAGATTATGCTGCCTAGCACCCCGAATCCGAATGGTATTCTGGCTGTTGTGGCTGGGGTACGGAAGATGTCCATTCAAGGATGCTGCTAGCTGTTTGTCTGACATATTGGGCGGCGAAGAAGGAGTTTCTTATGAAACAGTCCTTAATAATACTATCTTTAATCTGTTTATAGTAGAACAATCGTACTGTTTTAGTTAGTTATCGTTTCAGATTCATGGTGCAGACATCCTTAAGAGTCGGCTAGTTTGGAAGCATCCCGATTAAATATCCTTCTGAGGGCGAAGCTATGGTATTGCAAATCCAACTGCCGACCCAGCCAGAGGCCATCTACTTAGATAGTGACGGACAACTAGTTGCTAATAATACCATACAGTTTGGCTGGATTGTAGAAATTAAGCAGAATATAGAGTGGCTATTTGCTGACTTAACTGGGAACTTCAAGCTTTGAACTCGGAAGTTCGACCTTTTTGCTCGGTCATTGGTGTTCAAAACTCGGAAGTTCGACCTTTTTGCTCGGTCATTGGTGTTCGGAACTCGGAAGTTCGACTTTTTACTCGGTCATTCGTGTTCAGAACTCGGAAGCTCGACCTTTTTGCTCGGTCATTGGTGTTCGGAACTCGGAGGTTTGACCTTTTTGCTCGGTCATTCGTGTTCAGAACTTGAAACACCGAGTTCAGAACTGCGATCGCATTTACCTCTGCATTTAAGCTTAGAATCACTGGACACCACCAGTTCAGAACTGCGATCGCATTTCTTTTTTAGCAAGCGATCGCTCTTTTTGAATATTAACTCGCCATAACTCCTTTATTTCCCCGGTTGGTGAGCGAAGTCGAACCACATCTCCCTCATCTCTAACGCCTTGGACACACCTTAACTGCATCAGGATGGCTAGCCAAATAACTCTTAAGCCAACTGCAACCCTGCGCTAATAAATCATCAAGATTCAGATTCCACAATTTGATGGTCTTGTCAGTACTGGCGGAAGCTAAAGTTTTGCCATCCGGGCTGAAAACGACGCTATAGACCACATCGCTATGCCCGGTCAGGGTGGTAATTTCTTTGCCCGTTTCCCGATTCCACAATTTTATGGTCTTGTCAGCACTGGCGGAAGCTAAAGTTTTACCATCCGGGCTGAAAACGACGCTGATGACCGGATAGCTATGCCCAGTCAGGGTGGTAATTTCTTTGCCCGTCTCCCGATTCCACAATTTGATGGTGCTGTCAGCACTGGCGGAAGCTAAAGTTTTACCATCCGGGCTGAAGACGATGCTGATGACCACATCGCTATGCCCGGTCAGGGTGGTAATTTCTTTGCCCGCCTCTCGATTCCACAATTTGATGGTGCTGTCAGCACTGGCGGAAGCTAAAGTTTTGCCATCCGGGCTGAAGACGACGCTATAGACCGCATCGCTATGCCCGGTTAGGGTTGTAATTTCTTTGCCCGTCTTCCGATTCCACAATTTGATGGTGCTGTCACGACTGGCGGAAGCTACAGTTTTGCCATCCGGGCTGAAGACGACGCTGTAGACCGAACTGCTATGCCCAGTCAGGGTGGTAATTTCTTTGCCCGTCTCCCGATTCCACAATTTGATGGTGCTGTCAGCACTGGCGGAAGCTAAAGTTTTGCCATCCGGGCTGAAGACGACGCT
>NZ_WBKL01000007.1:0-15850 GCF_015714705.1 Nostoc sp. NZL
GATTGGTACTCCAGCCCAACCACCCAAATCTCGCGGAAAGTCTCCAGGCTGGAAGACGGATCAACCACGTAAACGTAGAATTCGCTACCCCATAGTTAAAAAAACTACAACCAAGCCCCGCAAAGAGCAATCAGAATCTGCTTAGTAGTGTAGATTTTCATCTCTGAAGTCTGTTTCTTTTCAACTCAGCGTTGCTGAGTCTTTTCTTGTTGCCTAGTCTAAACTCCAGTAAAACTCTATCGGCTAAAATATGAGCCAGATTATTGTAAAAATTCTCTAGAGATTCACAATCCATCAGTCCTTCGAGAAAGCGAAACCCTTTTAGATTGTAGGCATATTCCAGCATTCCGAAGAGGTTTTGGATAGGCACTTTCGGATTTATTTTGAGATGCAATTCAGGAGTTACAGGAATGTAACCTACCCATCCTTTAGCTTTCAGTTTCCAATGTTGTCTCGTTTTATGGTTAGGAAATTCTATATCTACTTGTGTTTTGTATTTATCATCTAACTCGACTCCGACTGAATCGGGTATTTCATCACGCTGAAATAATTTATTTTCGTATTCTGTAAGTTCAATAATTATTGGTTTTGCTGGGTTGGTATACATAGTTTATTCTTGATTTCATCCCAGCGAAACTCATCTACTTTTTCTAGCTGGTTAAAAAAGTACTCTTCTAAATATGGCTCAATTTCCATACGCCATATATCTTCTATATCTTCCTGGAGATTGTCTGTTAAAAAGAATGAAATACCAATTTCGTAGTTTTTGTCTGCGATCGCCTGATTTAATTGCTGTAAAATCTTAATTAATCCCTCTACTGCAAAACCTCTTTTTCGGTGATAACGTCGCAGCACATCATAGTTTGGGCGAAGTTCAATAAATGCAAAACGACGGCGTAGCGCATGATCTATATTGGCAATAGATTTATCTGCTGTATTCATTGTCCCAATAATGCGGACATTTTCTGGAATGCGAAAGGTGTTACCGCCAGCTAGTGGAATTTCTCTATCTCGGTACTCAAGTAAGTACATTAGTTCGCCAAAAACTTGTGCGAGATTGGCACGGTTTATTTCATCAATGATTAAAACACAAGTATCATGATAAGACTCTGCCCTTTTGCAGAATTCCAAAAAGTGCCCTGGAACCAGTGGATATATTAATTTTCCTTCTTGACTTTGGGGACGGATACCTTGAATAAAGTCTTCATAAGAGTATGCTGGATGAAATTGTACTAGTTCCGAAAAACCATCACTACCGCCGATTAAGTGTTTTGCAAGTTTTTCAGCTATGAAAGTTTTGCCTGTTCCAGGTGAACCATATAAAATTGCTTGACCTTTACGATTAATTGTACGTATCCAGCTTTTTATTATTGTTTCGTTAAGACCTATTTCTTCAGTAAGTTGAGACAAAGTATATTCTGGGGGCTTAATTTCTTTACTCCAGTAAGTAGTCTTTTTGAGGTTGTAATTGCTGAAGTCATATTTCTTCACCTCTACAAGCCAATGAGAAAACATATCAAATAAGTCATCATCTCGCAAAGCTGGTACACCTGGTTGGTGCATCACTTTAGCAAATTCTTTAATTAGTTTGTGTCCTGTACTGTTGGCTGCTGGATAATCTGTTAGCTTTGGTTTATGGTCTGTATTGGCAAAATAGTTGATTACTCGCAGCAATTTATTGTTAATCAAAAGAAATTCATCTGGTCGAAGGCTGTTAAGGACAGGGGTGAGTATTTCCGTTTGGAAATCCTTAGAATAGGGTATCTGTGAAAATTCTTTACAAGCTGCTGATAATTTCTCTGGATTATCATTGCAGCAACGAACAAAATTCCAAATTGCAAAATAAATTTGTCGCCAGTCTTCGGGTTTTACCCATTTTGATCCTTCATACAATTCTTTTATATCTTTCGTTACAGATGAAGCAACATGAATCCAAGCGCCCCTTTGAGGATTTTTGGTATTGTTATCATAAGGTAGCAACAGAGGTAGTAACAATGATTCTGTCACGTTTTCTCCAGAGTCTGTTGCTGCTGCAATCGCTTCAAAATTACGACGTCTCTGCTGACGCTGCTGAGTATATGAGTTTGTATGACTTATCCCAGATGTTGTATAAGGATATGAGATTACGAATTCCTGAAACAACCTCACAAATTCAGATTTATTGTCAGCTAACATTATCATTAATAAACTTCAGATTAGTTGGTACATAATTTATTTATAATTAAAATAAATATATTTATTCAGATGAAGAACTAATTGTTATGTTTTGCATCATAGATTCAAACATCTTGAACTCACTTTCCTTTAAGTAACGATAACTTTGCGGAGGCCGAAATTCTGGTATTTTCTCTCTTAGTTGTGTTAACTCAATAGGATCTGGTAAGGTTTTGATATTTTTCACAAAAATACCAACCATTACTGAAGCACCATCATAATAACTTTGAAATTCTTTAGAACTAATTCCCGCTATATTTTTGACTTGTTTCCAAAATTCATTTAAGTCTTTTGGTAATTTTTTAATTTCCATTTGAGTAATATACTTTACTTCAAATGAACCTACTAAAGCTTTTTTGGGAGATGAGACATAGACTAAAACTAAGTCATCCATATTTAATCGAGAGCGAACACGACGGAGTTCTACTTGTTTTTTCCCAGAAAATATTTTTTCTGCATACTTAGGTTTAATTGACAATAAAAGGATGTTGCTAGGCATGAAAGTTTATCTATATCTTATTGGTATAGCCTAAATTATATAACTTTTTAAAAGAATCATTACTAATTTTACAAGCTGACTGGAATGATTCTTTCCTATTGATAATATTTTGAACTTGCTTTAAATTTATAGAATATTTAAACAACTCAGTATTACTGAATCGAATTGCCATGATATTGCCATCTTTATCTTGATTTACATTCATAATATCAGCCAATTTATAAACTCCTAGTCGTTGAAAACGTTGGTAAAGATTTTTAGGTTGATCGATGATAATCTCATCTACAAAGGAGCAGGCTCGAATAGAGCTTATTCCACAGTAAGACTTATAATCATCCTGGCTCACATACCAAATAATCCGACATGGAGCTTTTAATCCTCTTGAGTTCCTAACTGATCGATAATAAACAGCTTCACGGTTAAAAGCAAGTTCTATTTTTGATCCAAATAGAGTTTGCCTAGCCAAATCTGAATCAAATAAATCTTTTGCCCATTTGGGTTGAATGGGAATGATAAAATTTGGTATTTCAGCATCAATAATTTTTCCTGGAAAAAGGAATCGTTCAATATTTGCTGATGCTTGAATATCTGTAATTAAGTTGTTTGTATTGAGACTATCAGCTATTTGAATACAAAAATTATATTCTTGCCCTAAATTAGAAGCTAAAGTAACGAGGCGTATTGATAACTGGGATGCAGTTTCAGCAACTGCTAAGTTTACCTTTAGCCATCCGTTATTAACTCGGATAAAATTATCTTCCTGAATAGCTGTAATAACAGTTTCGTCTAAAGTTAAATCAGTAATTCTAGTAAATTGACGATGTTCATGAGCAGAATGTAATACCGATTGAAAAATCAAGTGCCGTACCAGTGTAGCTGATAAGTGATTATTAACAACTCTGAGAAGTGGAACTTCTAGCTCATTTTTTTTATGTTTACCATACACAAATAAAGCAAGTGGTTGATTTTCTCCTTCTATAACTATATAACAATCAAACTTGTCTACCTCAGCGAGAAACCGACGTAACTGCTGTTGAAATCCAGCTTTTGTTTCACCTTGATTTATACAAGTAAAATAATTGGTCAATAAATCTTCTTGTCCCCTTTGTACTGATACTTGCTTTAGGAGAGTACCAGCCAAACGTACAGGCTGATAATCAGGCTTATTGCGAAGCTCGTCTAATTGAATCAGCAGTTCATCAAGAGTAAGAATAGAGAGTCTAAATTTATCGTAAATTTCATCTGCAATATCTAACAGTTCTTTTTTATTACTTACGAATACATGAGATTCTGACGCTATAGCTCTCGCTAAATGACGTACATCAAGTTCAGAAAGAATTATATTTTTTGGATATATAACTTTTTGGAGATTTTGACATATTTCATCTAAACTTTTACTTAGACAGGGCAAGCTGACAAAACGTTTTGCTAATTGTCTTTGTGATTCTCTTTGCTTATCATCATTAACAAGACTTATATAGTTAAATATTTCATCGGTAATGCATAATTCTAGCTCTGGTTCTAACCAATCAGCCAATAGTAATCTAGATTCTTCATTACTGCTATCTTCATCTCTATATAAATTAAAAAAAATATTGGCATCGATAACAACGCATAGCTTTGACTCAAGCTTAAAAATGTGATTAGTAGAAAATAGATTTTGATGCCCGTGATCAAACCACCAAAAAGTTAGCAACTTCTTATCTTTACTCTTTCCTTCTTTTTCATATTGAGGAACGAAACCTAATTTTGACCACATACCTGCTAAGTCATAATCACGACGGCAGTTTAAGCCAATACCTGTATACTTTTCTTGAGTTATTTGTTTGAGGTGATTGACAAGTAATCTTGCCACTTTCTTGTTTTGATGCTCCCCATCAACGCAAAGATGAACGATTGTGATCCGATCATACGAATGTCGATATAATAAATAGCCAATGCACCCTGCTTCAGGATCAAGAGCTACAAGTATCTGGCGATTCTTTGCACGTTCTGCAAAATCACCTTTAGGGAAAAAGCCAAGGGTTGTTCTATTGAGACCCCATAGTTCTATAACGGCTGGTAAATATGGTGATCTGTCGTCAATCTCTTCAATTTTTATCTGACCGTCTTTTGTCACTTATTTTATACCTCTTTTACTATAGTATTCACTTACTGTTATTAAAATGGGAGCGCCTTAACACCTATCATATTTAGGAACTAAAATATAGCTTGCTACCGTAGGCTTTGTCTGTGTAACTCTAAAATACTGCCAATTTTTTAACGAACCGCCAAGACGCAAAGCAAGATAAGGAAGAAATGCTTAACCCAAATTAAGTTCTAACTAGCCTACCGTCGTTAAGGTAATGGGTGTATTAAGGCGATCGCAACAAACTTCCACTGGGCATATTAAACGATCGCAATGATGGTAAAAGAACGCCAAACTGTGGGTTGAATGAAAGTAACCGGATGCTGCGGCGCTACAGTGTAGAAGCTAATGACAGCAAGCGTAACACGGAGACAAAAAAGTGCAAATCACTAAGCGCAATGTTGAATTAAGAGTAGATGGCAGCTTAATGCGTGTTTATGTTGCGGCTCCCAAAGCAGCAGGAAAATACCCTGGTATTGTCTTCTACAGTGATATTTATCAGTTAGGTGATGCAATGATTCGTCTAGCTAACTACTTAGCAGGATACGGCTATGTAGTAGCAGCCCCAGAAATTTTTCACCGAATTGAGCCAGTTGGTTTAGTAATTGAGCCAGACGATCTGGGAAGGATGCGGGGTAATGACGATGCGCGTCGAACCTCCGTAGCTGATTATGATGCCGATTGCCTTGCTGTGATTGAATTTCTGAAAGGAGAGAGTGCGGTTTCTTCAAAAAAAATAGGGACTCTCGGCTTTTGTATTGGCGGACATTTAGCTTTCCGCGCAGCATTTCAAAACGAAATTCGGGCTTGTGTCTGCTGTTACCCTACTGGGATTCCCAGTGGTAAACTGGGTAAAGAGGTAGCTGATACAATCCAGAGGGTAAGTGAAATCAAAGGTGAGATGCTAATGGTGTTCGGTACTCTTGACCCTCATATACCAGATAGCGATCGCCAAACCATAATAAAAGCAATTGAAAATGCTAACATACCTCACCAAGTTTTCTTGTATGAAGCAGAACATACATTCATGCGCGACGATGGTTATCGCTATGATTCTAGTGCTACCACTTCTGCTTGGTCTGAAATAGTAACTTTCTTGGGACGTATATTTGCAGACTGAAAACTCCTATTATTGCTTTCTTCGCTAAACAGTTAGTAGCCCGTCAATTTTGAGTTGTCTGCAATGCTAATAACCCAGCACCATAAGCAGGCTCGTACCTCGGAAAAATCACCTTTACATTAGGAAACTTCTTAACAAGAGACGCTGCAAATCTTTCATGGATCTTGCATCTACCGCGCCACACACTTCCTGTTGTGACGACTTCTAAAGCTGAGTCAACAGTAAAAATTGCATGAATTACTGTAGATGTAGCTTTCACTAACTCTTTTACAGCATCATCAATTATGATATTCGCTACTATATCACCTGACGCTGCTGCAAAATCTACAATTGGTGCTAAAGCGGCTATCTGTTTAACTCCCCATTCTCGGCGATATACTACTTCTATTAAATCTTCTATATTTTCCAAATCAAGATGCTGTTTGAAACCCTCTACCAAACTCGTTGACATCTCTCGTCCATCATAAGATTTTAATGCTGCGTTCATGCCTGCGATCGCAATTTTATAGGCACTACCTTCATCTCCTAAAATATACCCCCAGCCGCCAACTCGCTTCGTATATCCCTGATGGTTTCGGCCGAAAACTATCGAACCAGTACCTGCTGCAACCACAATTCCTACAGGCTGACCAATTCCACCAACTAAAGCAATTAAAGCATCGTTACAAATTACAATATTCGCTGGCTGTAATGCCCAATAAATAGGCAATTTGTTATTCTGTAACTCTTTAACTAAACCTTTTACTACTTCGATATCTGTTGCACGACCTACACCTGCTAAACCCAAACATATCGCGTCAATATTCACAGTATTTGTAATTATTGCTGCTTCAAGCGCATGATGAATTGCTGATTGAATAGATTGTAAAGTTGCTTCGATACCTATAGTCTGATAATTAGATGAACCTGCTTTACCACGACCTAGCACTTGACGTAAATCATTCATTAAGACACAAACAGTCTTGCTACCGCCGCCATCTATTCCTAAAACATAACTCATGTTCTGTAATAATATTAATTATTGTGATGCTTTAGTTCTTCTTTTAAAGGAATAAAAAATAGAGCAATCATTCCAGGAATTGTGAACAAACAGACCATGATAAAAAATAATGGATATCCAAATGCTTTTTGCAGATAACCGCTAATTAAGCCGGGTAACATCATTCCTAAAGCCATAATGCCAGTGGAGATAGCAAAATGAGAAGTTTTATATTCGCCTTGGCTGATATACATTAAATAAACACTAAAAGCTGTAAATCCAAAACCATACCCAAATTGTTCTAAGGAAACCAAGGGATATACTAATGTTAGTGAAGGTTTGGCGTAAGCCATATATACATAAAATATATCAGGTAAATTCAAAGCTAAAGCCATAGGAAACAGACATTTTTTTAATCCATATCTAGAAATTAGCAAGCCTCCTAAAATTCCTCCACAAATCAGGGATATTACTCCAAATGTCCCATAGGCTAACCCGACATCTGATGTTGATAGCCCTAAGCCTCCTACTTCTGGTTTGTCCAATAAAAATAAAGAGGCTATCTTCACAAGCATTGCTTCGCCAAGTCTGTAGAGTAAGATAAATGCTAAAATATTTATAATTTTATCTTGAGCAAAATATGAGCTAATGATTGACCAAAAGGGTATCTTTTCTGTAGCCTGTAGCTGTTGTTTATTATCTGACTCAGGTAAAGGTAAAATTAGGCGATGGTAAATAAACAGGATTGCTAAAATTAAAGCTGAGAAGCCAATAGCTAGAGTCCAACTTAAAGGAATGTTATTGAGAGATACTTCAAGCTGACCTGCTAAAACTACTAATATTCCAGAGCCAAAAATGACAGCCATTCGATAAAACAGTGAGCGAATGCCAACAAAGAAGGCTTGTTGTTCTGGAGATAAAGCCAGTAGATAGAAGCCGTCTGTGGCAATATCATAAGTTGCGGAAATAAATGCTCCTATTGTTAATGCAGTGAGGGAGATGAAAAAGAAATTTGGTAGTTGTAAGGAGAAGGCTATCAAACCCAAGCAGCAGAACATGGCAAATTGGGTACAAAGTATCCATTTGCGTTTGGTAGAGTAAGTATCAACAATTGGGCCCCAAAACATTTTGATGACCCAAGGTAGATAGAGAAAACTTGTCCACAAGGCGATTTGAGTATTATCTATTCCGAGTTTTTTGTAAAAGATAACGGAAACTGTGTTGATGATGATGTAAGGTATGCCGGAGGTGAAATATAGGGTGGGGATGAATGTCCAAGGGGAGGTTGTTTGGTGTTTCATGGATTTGGAGAACGAACCGCAAAGGACGCAAAGAGCGCAAAGAAGATTAAGAAGAGAGTATGATGCGTTTGATGCCGTCTTTGAGGAGAGGGACGTTAAAGTTGATGAGAAGAGCTAGAGGGGTAATGAGTCATTTTAAGGTAGGAGAGGACTTGGGCTTCATGAATGGGGATTAAGTTTTGGACAGCTTTCAATTCAACAATTAGAGAGTCTCCAACCAAAAAATCTAATTTACCCTCGCCTACTGGACGACCTTTGTAGTTTACTTTGACTGGATACTCAAACTTGTGAGGTATCTGGCGCATCAGAAATTCTTCTCTCAGCGCCTTGTGATAAACCTCCTCTAAAAACCCTGCTCCTAATACCTGATGTACTTCAATCGCCGCCCCAATAACCCTATAAGCTAAATTTTCTATCTGACCACTTGGTTGCCTCATCTTATCTTCCTCCTCTTCCTTTGTGTACTTTGTGTCCTTTGCGGTTCGTTTCCATCAAACCCTCTCCAACCCTATGGCAAAATTTATTAAAGTCCTTCCTTAGTTTGCCCAGCATGACCGCAACCATTCCCAATCTCCCCAGTCTCTACGACCCCTTTTCCACTGAAGCCAAATGGCAAAAATTCTGGGAAGACAACCAAGTTTACAAAGCTGACCCCAACAAAGGCGGCAAACCCTACTGCATCGTCATTCCCCCGCCGAATGTCACCGGCAGTTTGCACATGGGTCACGCTTTTGAAAGTGCGTTGATTGATACCCTCGTGCGCTACCACCGGATGCAGGGGCGCAATACCCTGTGGCTACCCGGAACTGACCACGCCAGCATTGCTGTGCATAGTATGCTGGAAAAGCAACTCAAAAAGGAGGGTAAGACTCGCTACGAATTGGGGCGGGAAAAATTCTTAGAACGCGCTTGGCAATGGAAGGCGGAGTCTGAGGGAACAATTCTTAATCAGCTACGACGTTTAGGTGTCTCGGTGGACTGGTCACGGGAAAGATTTACTCTGGATGAGGGTTTATCTAAAGCTGTTGTCGAGGCGTTTACTCGCCTCTACGAGGAAGGCTTAATTTATCGTGGTGAATATTTAGTTAACTGGTGTCCCGCTTCTCAGTCAGCTGTGTCTGACGTGGAGGTGGAAAATCAAGAGGTTAATGGAAATCTCTGGCACTTCCGCTATCCTCTCACCGATGGTTCCGGTTTTGTCGAGGTGGCGACAACTAGACCAGAAACTATGCTGGGTGATACGGCTGTAGCAGTAAATCCCAATGACGATCGCTACAAACATCTCATCGGCAAAACTTTAACTCTGCCAATTCTACAACGAGAAATTCCGATTATTGGCGATGAATTCGTTGATCCCACCTTCGGGACAGGTTGCGTGAAGGTAACTCCCGCTCATGACCCGAACGATTTTGACATGGGTAAGCGTCACAATCTGCCGTTCATCAACATTATGAATAAAGACGGCACTCTCAACGCCAACGCCGGGGAGTTTCAAGGACAAGACCGCTTTGTTGCTAGAAAAAATGTGGTTTCTCGCTTAGAAGCAGATGGCTTTTTGGTGAAGATAGAAGATTATAAACATACCATTCCCTACAGCGATCGCGGTAAAGTACCCATTGAACCCCTCCTCTCAACTCAGTGGTTCGTCAAAATTCGCCCCCTAGCTGACAACACTCTCGAATTCCTCGACCAGCAAACTTCTCCAGAGTTTGTCCCCCAACGCTGGACAAAGGTCTATCGTGATTGGCTAGTAAAACTCAAAGATTGGTGTATCTCTCGCCAATTATGGTGGGGACACCAAATTCCTGCTTGGTACGCTATAAGTGAAACGGATGGGCAAATTACCGATAACACGCCGTTTGTGGTAGCAAAATCGGAAGCTGAAGCTTGGGACAAAGCTAAATCACAATTTGGCGAAAATGTCAAGTTAGAACAAGACCCAGATGTGCTAGATACTTGGTTTTCTTCTGGACTCTGGCCGTTTTCAACTTTGGGTTGGCCGGAACAAACTCAGGATTTAGCAACTTACTACCCGACTACTACTTTGGTGACAGGCTTTGACATCATCTTTTTCTGGGTAGCCAGAATGACAATGATGGCTGGGCATTTTACGCAGCAGATGCCTTTCCAAACGGTTTACATCCACGGCTTGGTGCTGGATGAAAAAGGTCAGAAGATGTCAAAGACCAAAGGTAATGGCATTGACCCATTGTTACTGATTGACAAATATGGTACTGATGCCCTGCGCTACACCCTAATTAGGGAAGTGGCTGGCGCTGGTCAAGATATCCGCTTGGAATACGATCGCAAAAAGGATGAATCACCATCTGTGGAGGCATCCCGCAACTTTGCAAATAAGTTGTGGAATGCTGCCCGATTTGTGATGATGAATTTGGATGGACAGACCCCGCAACAATTGGGGAACCCAGTAGCTATCGAATTGAGCGATCGCTGGATCATCTCGCGGTATCATCAAGTTGTCAAACAAACCACCAATTACATCGATAATTACGGTTTAGGGGAAGCAGCTAAGGGATTGTACGAATTCATTTGGGGTGATTTCTGCGATCAGTATATTGAACTGGTGAAATCTCGCCTTCAGCAGGATGCTGATCCAGCATCGCGGCGGGTAGCACAGCAAACCCTCGGCTACATATTGGAAGGAATTTTGAAACTGCTTCATCCGTTCATGCCTCATATTACCGAGGAAATTTGGCAAACTCTTACGCAACAACCAGCAGATTCCCCGCAAACTTTACCATTACAAACCTATCCCCAGGTGGATACAAACTTGGTTGATCCAGCTTTGGAAGAACAGTTTGAATTGCTGATTGGCACTATCCGCACAATTCGCAATTTGCGGGCTGAAGCGGATATTAAGCCAGGGGTAAAAGTGACAGCGAATTTGCAAAGTGAAAGCGAAAAAGAGCGGGAAATCCTGACTGCTGGACAGGCTTATATTAAAGATTTGGCTAAGGTTGAGACTTTAACCATTACTGACAAGGAAGAAAACCAAACTGTTGCTGCTAAAAAACCTCAGAGGGGTTTGAAGACAATTGGCTTAATTATTGTTGCCATTGTCTTTGGTAGACTAGGTTTGGCCGTGGGGAATGCTATTGATGACACTCCCATCGTCGGAACTTTCTTTGAACTAGTTGGTTTTGGTTACACAGCTTGGTTTGTTAGCCAAAATTTACTAACTGCTCAAGCAAGACTTAGGTTATGGAGCCGATTTTTCCCGCAGAGAGAATTAGAACAAGTACAAGAACCAGAAAATGCGATCGCTGGTGTAATTGGTACAGTTCAAGTGCTAATTCCCCTTGCTGGCGTGGTAGATGTCGAAGCAGTTAGTGCCAAACTACAAAAACGCCTGAACAAAGTAGAAGCAGAAATTAGTGGTTTACGTGCTAGATTAAGCAATCCTAAGTTTGTTGAACAAGCACCTGCTGATGTAGTGCAAGCAGCGCGAGAAGCGTTAGCAGAGGCAGAAAAACAAGCAGAAATTTTGCGCGATCGCCTCAAGGGGTTGTCGTAGCGATCGCCTACGTAGCTTAGGATAACTGTAATGGGTGATGGGAGTGTCAATAATTCTCAATTACCCATTACCAATTAACAAAATATCAATTCTGGCATTTATTTTTTATTAAATTTTTTTTGAATTTTGAATTTTGAATTGGAGCGAAGCAACCCTCATGCTATATCTAGCCCAGGTGCGTAAAAACGATTTTTTAGACCAGCACCAGTTACGCTTGTTGGCGCGTCAAGAAGCTGATAACTTGTGGGCGATAATTCCCGAAGAGGCCTTCATTCTGCTAGGTAAGGGGAAGATCATGAGTGAAAACTTGCTTGTTTTAGTGGAACTTTCCCCTACAGGCGATATTGAAAGACTAGAAGATGCCACCAACTGGGTACTGCATCTGGTACAAAGCTACCTCACCATCGGCATTACCCCAGAATTTTTGCAGCACGAAGCCGAGCGAGCAGAACATTGGCGGCAATCCCTGACGTTGCAAAACCAAGACTTAGCAAGGCGTTCCTTAGAGTTGGAAGCTAGACGCGAACAAATTCAAGCCTTAGAAGAAAGCCTCAAACGCGAGAAAAATAGTTATCCCCAAGAGGAAAGTTAAAAGTTTGCAATTGTATTGCCCATAAAGGCTTCAAGTGACTGTTGTAGACCGCGATGAGGGAACTTCCTCCCTTCGGAGGCTGAATCAGCATGAATTGGAGGCATGGCTGGAAGACTATAGCTTGGGTGAGCTTTGGCAGAAGAACCTCCTGGGCGGGAGACCTGCACGATGATTCGAGTCAATGTTTTCATATTCCAAAATAGCCAAGAAAAGTCAAAGTAATATCAGGATAATGATTACCGATAGTGGAAGCTTCATGAATTATATTATCAGTGGGAGCAATATATGCTTCCCCTGGTGCAACTCTTAATTGAACTACAGGATATGAAGGATATCGCAGCATAAACTCGTACCCTATTTCTGTACCTCTATAATGCTTATGAATATCCTCAGTCTCAGACAACCCCAAATGCCGAAACATATCCATCAGAGTTAGGTTAATAAACAAAAAAAATCTATCTTCTTGCCCTAAATTAATGCAAATTCTATTTCGGGATTTATGTCTGCGTCTCAATGGTGCTTTATCCCAACTATCAAGGTGCATACCAACGAACAGTTTTTCGTTAGAACTGCCATAATAATTAACAGTTACAGTTTTTAAATTAGGCTCAGTAACTTGAATACCTAATATTTCTAAATTTTGAGGATTTAAAATGTAATCTGAAAGACGATTGAGAACTTCTTTAATTGCTTTTTCACCTTCAAGATTACTGACAATAGATTGATACTCTTCTACTGTTTCTATTGAACGAAAATTAAATTTTCCCAAAGGCAACAAGGCATATTCGGGAATGCGAACTATAGCTATATGTGAACCGATATCCCATGTCTTCGGTTTGGACATAGCTTCATTGCTAAAAAGCAGGTTATATTCTGTTGTATTCGTTTGTCTCCAAGGTTCTTTGGGTAGAAAAGCACTACTGCGATATTTAACTTTATCGTCTTCTAATTCGATTTTTTGAAATGTTCCGGAACTCAGCCTAATTCTGGGATTATTTCCTCCAGAATTGATGGGATCAAAAATTTGGATGCTTTTTTTTAAATTTAAATTTTCACTTGTAATTATCACAAAGATTACCTAAAAACTTTTATGTTTCCCTAATTAAAAGTATTTTTTTATAACGGACAGTCTAATGCTGAAACTACTGGGAATTGCTTTGGCTGTTCAATATTGATTTTTCGAGAAATTGGTTCAATAATTCCCGATTGGATTAAACGTGATTCTATGTGTTTTAAAATTCCTTTTTCGATGATACAATCAATATTGCCTTCTTCATCAAATTGATTATTAATAATAGCTTCTTCAGCCATTGGATAACCGCTACAACTTCCAAAATATTGGCAGGAAGTACAGACAGACATCATGCGTTCTTCTGCTGCGGATATTACTTTTTTATGTACAGGGCTTAAAATAATATTTTCTAAAGGACTTTGAAATAAATTTCCATGACAAAATTCTGGTTTATAAGCATCTCCATAACTATAAATATCACCATTAACATTCACTACATAAATTGATTCCCATTCCGTCTTATCGTAAAAATATGATTGAGAATCAGAGCTATAGTGACGAAGAATTATTTCTATATATTCCATGATTGGCAAAATCATTACCATATTTTGGCTTTCCATCCACATATCTACAAGAGTGCAAAAAGCTTGCAGAACTTCTTGTGGAGTAATTTCAAATCCTTGATGTTGCCCTTCAAAAGCTCCATTGAATAGTGGTAAAATCCGAAAATGAAGCTTCATCTTTTCATAAAATTTAAAAATCTCTTGAAGATAAGGTAAATTTAATTTAGTTAAAACAGTAATACATCCAAAGGAAACATTTGCATTTAGTAAGCGATCCATATTTTTTAAAACTGTTAATAAAGAATCAACTCCTGATTGCTTAACACGTAGACCTCCAAATAAGTCAACAGAAACACCGACACCATCAAATCCCTCGGATAATAATCGGATACTTTCTTTGTTAAGTGTTGTCAGGTTAGTTTGAACTACATTAGTAACAGAACTTGCCAGTTCTCCAAAAATCTGTTGCTGATGGTCAAAAGTACGCCAATAATAATCAGGTGATTGCAAGAGTGGTTCTCCACCATGCCAAACAAACTGAATGTCTGTTTTCAAGTCAATCTGACTATAATAATTAGCAATGTGATGATACATTTTATCCAGTTGTTCTAGCGCAATTTTTGTTCTATCACCTAGTTCTAAGTATTCATAACAATAGCGACAGCGTAAGTTACAAAGCTTAGAAGTTTTTACCACAAATTGAACCTGTCTAGCTTCCGATTTCATAAGTTTAAACAGTGAGTTTAGACAATATTTTAGACGCACAATTAATTTAGAATCATCAGTTTTTTCTAAATTAATTATGCTTTCTCATCCACTAAACTTTAATGTATTAAAGATTGAAAAGTTTCTAATGCTGAAGGACGATTACCTTGTTGATTAGCTTGATAGGGTTGGTTTTGTACGAAACTAGGACCATTATCAAACAAGCGAAATTTTGGTCTTCGCGCTAGTAGCTGAGGTTCGTGTGGATCAACTGCTACAGTTTGTCTGTTTCCTATAATAGCTTGTATCTTTTCACTTAAGCTAGAGGAAAAATTAATAGTATCTACAGGGTTCATAGCCTCCTTAACTTGAATATTTTGATTAGAGTTCGCAGCTTGTACTAGCTCAGAAACCACTACAGATGGAGCCATAATTACTAAGAACAAAATCAAATGGCTTGGTAAATTAGACACTAACTTCTTCATAATGCCTCTCTTATTAAACTCCGTAAATTATCAAGTTTTCTGATTACTAAACCCAGGTGAGTATTTTTCCAGTAAGTATTCTTCCAAAATTTAGCATTTTGGGCAGACAATAACATTGTTATCACAGAGATGAGATGAAAAGCATTCGCGCTCTAATTGATATTTCTCTGCGCGTTGCTATGTTTGATTTTTAAGTATTTTTATCCCCTTTTCAAATCACAGTTTTGCAATAAAAATGCCTGATTAAGTCTTAAATTAATCCTACTTATCATACAAAAATATTATCCCAACTTTTGATAGATCAATCAAAATAAAATAGTCTATCAAAAGTTAGAAATAATGGTAGATAAAAAAGTTAAGTTGTCGGTGAAAAGCATCACCGTGGTCGGGTAGCAGGACTATATCGCTATAATCCCGCCCCCTCAGAACCGGACGTGCGGTAGGGTAGGTAGCCAGCGAGTTACCAGTATTGGTACTTTTCCAACCACCCCCCTCCAAACGAAGCATGACCGTTTCCGTATCACTTCGCTTTCCAGTAATCAAAACGTTTGAGAGTTTCACCATCGTAGCGTCCGTATTGGATTTTCTCGTGGCACTGACGACAAACCACAAGGGTTTTTCGTTTACGTGCTGACATTTTGACCATCCATTCTGGACGTTCTTTACATCTATGAAGCTTAATGTCTGCTAGTTTACGGATATGGTGGACTTCAATAT
>NZ_WBKL01000019.1:0-25376 GCF_015714705.1 Nostoc sp. NZL
GAGCAGGGGGAAGGGGGCAGGGGGAAAGATATTTAAATTACCCTGCCACAAGAGTTTCAGAGCAAATAAATTTATTGATGCCCAGAAGTAAAAATATTTATTTCGAGATGTGTAATACCTTCGCCTTTGGCATCTCGCAGAAAGAAATAATACTTACTTGGTTGAGCAGCCCTACATTTATGTATGGCGATTCCCCCCCTGCTCCCTGCTCCCTGCCCCTTTTCCTCTAATTGACAGGAGCGGAAGATTAACTTTTTATTTTTTCTATCTCTCCTTGTCCCAATCTTTAAGCTAATTTACTGGCTGCTGCAAACCGCTTGTTAATCTCATCCCAATTAACCACGTTCCACCAAGCATCTAAATAATCGGCGCGGCGATTCTGGTAATTGAGATAATATGCATGTTCCCATACGTCATTACCCAAAATAGGATATTTACCTGCACTTAAGGGACTATCTTGGTTAGCGGTAGTTGTCACTTCCAACTTGCCACCTTTGTTACGCACTAGCCAAACCCAACCACTACCAAAACGACCAGCACCAGCTTCGTTAAACTGTTTTTTGAAAGCTGCAAAAGATCCAAAATTTTGATTAATCGCGGAGGCTATATTTCCTGTTGGTTCTCCGCCACCTTTCGGCTTCATAATTTCCCAGAACATTGAGTGGTTGACATGACCACCGCCATTATTGCGTACTGTTCTACGAATATCTTGTGGTACATTGTCAAGCCTCTGTAACAGTTCTTCAATACTTTTGCCTTTCAGTTCTGGGTGTTTTTCTAACGCCGCATTCAGGTTTTTCACATAAGTTGCATGGTGTTTATCATGATGAAACTGCATCGTTTTGGCATCGATGTGTGGTTCCAGTGCTTCGTAGGCGTAAGTTAAAGGTGGTAGTTGGATAGCCCCTGTTGTATTTGGTGTTGTATTTGGTGTTGTATTTGGTGTTGTGTCGGGAGTTGCAGTGTTTACCTGAGGAGATTTCTCTGATGCACAAGCATGTAATGTAAAAGCACCCACACCTACTGTTACTAAAAACAAGAAATTGCGTCGATTAATAGTCATATAAGTTTTTGCAGCGAATCCCTTAAGTCTCTATTGCAGTTTTTATTTTCTTAGATTCTGGCTACAAAAAATTGGGAATTGGCAATTATTTTTGGCAGTTCAAGAAACTATTTATAAAATAAAAGTAAAGATCCACCTTAGAAGTTATTTTAAAAGTCAATAAGTATACTCAAAACCTCACTTCTATTGCTGTCTCGTGCTTTTGATAATCTTTGAAACCCGCATTCTCTTGTAGGTAAAGGGGTTATATCTGAGGCTTTTGATGTTTCATGCAATACTTTTTAAACATCTTCTTAAAGCCAGAGTCACTCATGAGGTAAAATTCTGTCGCCAGTTTTGGGATCAAACACAAACAATTTATTTAAATCGAGTTGTAGAGAAAGGCGATCGCCTGGACGCAGACGCACATCCCCGCTCACCTGAATATTCAAAACTACCGCCGAACCAGGTAAACCAGCACGAATCAAAGTTTCCCTTCCCAAAGGTTCCACTAGTTTAACTTCAACCAACAACAGTCCTGAGTTTTGAGTACTGTTAGCGGTAGCGGGGCGTTCAGCCCGTTCTGAGTCAGTGTTGATTTTGATATGCTCTGGACGAATCCCCAAATCAAAGCTGTGTCCGTGACGCAAATGTAATTTTTCTTTCACAACTGCCGGGATTGTTAATAACTGTCCACTCACATCGAAACCGTTATTTTCATAGATTGCAGGCAAAATATTCATTGGTGGACTGCCTAAAAAACTTGCCACCATCTGATTAGCAGGACTTGCATAAATAGTTTGGGGATCGCCAATTTGTTGAATCCGCCCGCGATTTAGCACAACAATTTTATCAGCCAAAGTCATCGCTTCAACTTGATCGTGGGTAACATAAATTGTTGTAATGCCTAATTCTTGATGTAACTGTTTCAATTCTGCCCTTGTATCATCGCGCAATTGGGCATCTAAATTAGATAAAGGTTCATCAAGTAAAAACACTTGTGGTTCACGAGCGATCGCTCTCCCTAATGCTACCCGTTGTTGCTGTCCCCCAGAAAGTTGTTTGGGTTTACGATCTAGCAGGTGATCTAGAGAAAGCGATCGCGCCACATTCATCACTCGTTCTTGAATGATTTTCGAGTCAACCTTTCGCATTTGCAAGCCAAAGGCGATGTTTTCCGCCACGCTCATGTGAGGATAGAGAGCGTAGTTTTGGAACACCATCGCCACATCCCGTTGTCTAGCTGGGATATTATTCACCAAGCGATCGCCAATATAGAGTTTGCCAGATGTAGCGGTTTCTAAACCAGCGATCGTTCGCAAAATTGTCGACTTACCACAACCTGATGGCCCAACTAAAACCCAAAACTCACCATCGGGAATTTCAAAGGTAATATCCTCGATCGCGGTGACATTATTAAACCTACGCTTAATATCTTCTAGACGAACGTTTGCCATTATCTGATTAAAGTTAATAGTTAGGAGTTAGGAGTTAGGAATTTTAAGTTTTGAGTTTTGAGTTTTAAACCTCTTCAACTCATAACTAATAACTTCTAACTCATAACTGTGTCCAAGCAGGGTGAGAGAGTAAAGAAGCAAAGACTCGTACTCCCCGAAGTTGATTAGACAGGGGTAAGTGACCTCTAGGCGCATTTAAATCCCAAGTAAACCCGTTAGGGTATCGCGTCCAGTTATTACCTTCTTTCCAGCCAATTTTCGGCCAGAAATTCTCCCAATTTTTACCCAAACTTAACCAGATTTCTCGCTGCACTGAAAAGCCAAATTTACCTTCAGAGTGGACTAACCAGAGATTGTTAATGGTTTGTAAGTCAACAGCAGAGGTATTTTCTACCTCAGTAAAATACAACCATTTTCGTTGTACAGCCGTTGGCCCCGATAGTTCACACATTTTTTCTATGGTGACGCGATCGGCTGCTTGGAAGTCTTGAACAGCTAGTAGTTGTTGCAAAGAATTGTAGTTAATCCCGCACTCTGATTTTAGAGGTACAATTCCTTCAGGAAAACAAGAGCGCAAAAATTCTTTGGCTTGAGGTGCATCAGAGTTATAGAGGACTTGGTAAGCTTTGCCATCAACCCAAGTTGCTGGGTTCTCACGTCGTTTCAGTAAAAATTCCATCAACACGTCTAATCCCTCATTACCCAACTCAGCTAACTGTGGGATTATCTGCTGTTGGACTTTTTCAGACCCAGCGATTAACGGTCGTCGGAGGGAGTCGATGTCATTAGCAGGGCCTGATAAAATCATTGGGTCTGTCATGCCATTCTCGTTTTAACGGTCAGTGAAAGAGCGGTAAGCTATCTGGCTCCTCCAAGGTGAAGCATTGATAGCGAAAAGTAGTTTACTATTTTTGATCGTACAAAATTGCGATCGCTTCACTGAATCCCACACTTAATCCCCAAATAATGTACAAGGGGAATAGGGGGAAAATCTGTGCCTTATGGCTTGGTGAACAAAAGACATAGCAAAATATACAAGCCTGCCACATAAGGTTTTTTGAATAGCAGCGTATCGATTAGGAGTGTGTGAACGATGTACGAAAAGATTACCCCCCCCGCAGCCGGAGCAAAAATCACCTTCAAAAATGGTGAACCAATCGTACCGGACAATCCAATTATCCCCTTTATTCGGGGCGATGGTACAGGTATAGACATCTGGCCTGCTACCCAAAAAGTTTTAGATGCTGCTGTAGCCAAAGCATACAAGGGTCAGCGTCAAATTAGCTGGTTCAAGGTTTACGCTGGCGATGAAGCTTGTGATTTATACGGGACTTATCAGTATTTACCTCAAGACACTCTCACGGCAATTGAAGAATATGGTGTAGCTATTAAAGGGCCTTTGACTACTCCAGTTGGGGGAGGAATTCGTTCTTTAAATGTGGCACTGCGGCAAATTTTTGACTTGTATGCTTGCGTGCGTCCTTGCCGTTACTATGCAGGTACGCCCTCACCTCACAAAAATCCTGAAAAGCTGGATGTAATTGTTTATCGAGAGAATACGGAAGATATTTATTTAGGCATTGAGTGGCGACAAGGTAGCGAAATCGGCGATCGCTTAATTAAAATTCTCAATGAAGAACTGATCCCCGCCACCCCAGAACACGGGAAAAAACGCATTCCTCTTGATTCTGGTATTGGCATCAAACCCATCAGCAAAACTGGCTCTCAGCGCCTAGTCAGACGTGCCATCAAACACGCTTTGCTATTGCCCAAAAACAAGCAACAAGTGACTTTGGTGCATAAGGGCAACATCATGAAGTACACCGAAGGCGCTTTCCGTGATTGGGGTTATGAATTAGCAACCAGTGAATTTCGCCAAGAAACTGTCACCGAACGGGAATCTTGGATTTTGAGTAACAAGGAAAAAAATCCGAATATTTCCTTGGAAGAAAACGCCCGCGAGATTGATCCTGGGTTTGATAGTCTCACCGAAGAGAAGAAAGCGCAAATTGTCAAGGAAGTTGAAACTGTTCTTAACTCAATTTGGGCAACCCACGGCGAGGGCAAATGGAAAGAGAAAGTTTTGGTAAATGACCGGATTGCTGATAGTATTTTTCAACAAATCCAAACCAGACCAGATGAGTATTCGATTCTGGCGACGATGAACTTGAACGGCGATTACTTGTCTGATGCCGCCGCCGCCATTGTTGGTGGTTTGGGAATGGGCCCAGGGGCAAATATTGGTGATTCTAGTGCCATATTTGAAGCTACCCACGGCACTGCACCCAAACACGCCGGCTTAGATCGGATTAATCCTGGTTCAGTGATTTTGTCTGGTGTGATGATGCTGGAATTTATGGGTTGGCAAGAAGCCGCAGACCTAATTAAGAAAGGTTTAAGCGATGCGATCGCGAGTAGTCAAGTTACCTACGATTTAGCCCGGTTGCTAGAACCGCCTGTTGAACCCTTAAAATGTTCTGAATTTGCCGAGGCAATTATTCAGCATTTTGGTTAAGTCTACTAGGGCTAATTAGTCGAATAAAAGACCTCTCCCTGGTTTTACTACGTAAAACCTGTACCTCTCCGAATCGGAGAGGTACAGGTTTTAAGCTAGTTTTGAGGGTTTGCAGTAAGCACTTTAGTGCTTAGAAGATCAAGGACTAAAGTCCTTACTACGAACTTATTTACCCATCAATTTAAACGTCAATTATACTAATTGCTTTATCTGTGATTTTGCTAATTGATGAGGTGCGATCGCTCCATTCTCTGTAATGATGGCTGTAATCAATTCGGCTGGGGTGACATCAAAAGCTGGGTTGTAAAAATCGACACCTTCAGGTGTGAGAATAGTATCCCCGACTTGATATATTTCTGTTGGATCGCGTTCTTCAATAGGAATTTTGCTACCATCGGCTAATTCAAAATCAACGGTGGAAAGGGGTGCAGCCACAAAGAAGGGGATATTATGTGCTCTAGCTGCGATCGCTACACTGTATGTACCAATTTTGTTAGCAGTGTCGCCGTTAGCAGCAATTCGATCGGCACCCACAACTACAGCATGAATCAAACCCTGTTTCATGCAATGGGCTGCCATATTATCAGTAATTAATGTAACTGGAATACCTTCTTGCACACATTCCCAAGTGGTGAGTTTTGCGCCTTGCAAGCGGGGACGGGTTTCGTCGGCAAATAAACGTTCTAAACGTCCTTCCCTCCAAGCGGAACGCACAACACCCAAGGCTGTGCCATATCCGGCTGTAGCTAATGCCCCAGCGTTGCAGTGAGTAAGTAACCGTAGCTTTTCTGGGGTAGTAGGTAAAACTGCCAAACCATTGTCACCGATCGCTTGACAGGTTTGTAAATCTTCAATATTAATCGCTTGGGCTGTTTGGAAAAGGGTTTGCTTGATATCTTCTACACTTCCCAGCGTTTCATAGGCGGCTTTGATCATCCGGCTAATTGCCCAAAATAAATTCACCGCCGTGGGACGAGTAGAACGCAACAACTGGGCTACTTTATCTAAGTGTTGCAAAAATTCGTGGCGATCGCTTGTTTCAATTTCCCTTGCACCAAGATACATTCCATAAGCCGCAGCCACACCAATTGCCGGCGCACCTCGAACAATCATCGTTTTAATTGCCCGCGCCATATCTTCACTGCGGTGAATTTCCACAAATGTATATTCGTTTGGTAAGCGGGTTTGATCAATTAGTGACACTGAGTTGTTGTGCCAAATAACGGGATAAACCTGGTTTATAGAAGGTGTCACGTCGCTTCGCTCCGAATTCAAAATTCAAAAGTCATAGGAAGGTATTGGGTATTGAGGATTGGACATTCTCACCTCTGCTCCCCTACTTATTCACAATCTTGGGGCTATTTGGGAAAGTAGGCAATAATCATAGCAACTTCAGGATGATTGCGAGCGATCGCTTCTGGTATCCGACCTAAAAGCGAAACTAGTTGAGTTTTCTTTTCAACAGACCCGCTTAACACTAGCAGATCGTTGGTTTTGAGTAAACGAGAAACTTGCTGCACAAAATTGCCTCGCACTTTTTGAATCGGTGTATCTTCTGGCAATCCCGTATTACTCAAATCGATAGCTACTCCTCGTGTTGTTACAACTTGTAAAAGTTGCAGCGATGCTTTGAGTTCCGTTGCCAGACTTTTGGCTAATTGGATACTCTCTCCAAAAGAACTAGCATAAGTTTGTTGAGTGGTAAAAGCCAAAAAGACTCGTGTTGTATGCTCAATTGGCAATGGGAATCGAGTTACCAAAACAGGCACTGCACTGCGATTTACAATCTTGTCAATCACACCACCAAAGAGATTTTCCTGATAAGTAGAGTAACCTTTCCAGCCGCAGACAATCACACTGGCCTGCTTTTCTTCTGCCACACGAGCAATTCCCTTATCAATTGATTCGTCAATCCGACCAATGGGAATAACATTAGCAACCGCAGCATGGGCAATCATTTCTGCGGTTGATAGTAATTGGCTTTGTCTGGTTTTGTCCTCTAGAGGAATGGGGGAATTTTGCTCAATTAAAATGTGGAGTGGCAATAAAGTACCCGTCGCTGATTTTGCTAGGAGTATTGCCAACTTGAGCAGGTTATCTTCAGTGCTGGGGTTGGCAACTGGGACTAAAACGCGATCGCCCAGACTTCCTAGCTGATGAGTTGAAATACTAGCCTCTCCTGGCTTGATTTTTTTCCCCCACCGATCTGTTACCCAAGGAGAAGCAATGCAGGTAACTAAAATCATGGCGATCGTGCCATTCACTGTTAACTGATCGACCAACTCGATTTTGTAAGCAACGGTGATTGCAGCCAGGGTAGAGGCGGCCTGAGCTACTGATAGCCCAAACATCAACATAATATTGTCAAAGTTGAATCCAAATAACTTGCCCGAACCCCATGCAGGAATGAACTTGGCGATGATGGCAACAGTTACCATGACAACAGATACTAGGAGCGATCGCGGTTCTTGAATCAGAATCAGGGGATTAACCAACATTCCCACAGAAATCAAGAAAAAGGGTACAAACAGCGTATTCCCGATAAATTGAATCCGATTCATCAAAGGGCTAAGTTGCGGAATTAGCTGGGTAATAGCAACTCCAGCTAAAAAAGCGCCAATAATTGGCTCAATTTGGATTAATTCTGCCCCATAGGAAACTACAAACAGGGTAGCTAGAACAAAGGTAAACTCTGCTCCTTCATCATGTCCAAACCGTTGAAAGAACCAGCGGCCAAGACGAGGTACACCCCATAACGTTAGAAATGTGTAGATAATCAGTGAAGGAATCAGAAATAACCAAAACTGTAGGCTTAAACTCCCTTCATGCGCTCTGACTACCACCGCTAAAACCAAAAGTGCCAAAACATTGGTGATTAATGTGCCTCCGAGAGTGGTAGTCAATGTTTGAGAGCGCATAATTCCCAATTTACTAACAATCGGTAGTGCTAGTAGCGTATGGGAAGCAAAACAAGATGCTACTAGGATGGCAGGTAATACACCATAGCCGATCGCCATCATGGCTACGGTACCTAATGCCATCGGCACACCAAAGGTAGCTAGTCCAAATATGACTGCCTTATCAGCGTTATATTTCAGGTCATCCAAGCTAGTTTCCAGTCCTGCCATGAACATGAGGAACAGCAAACCAATTGTGCCCAAAAGCACAATTGTGTTATCCCGTGCCAATAATCCCAGTCCATTCGGGCCGACTATGACCCCCGCCAGAATTAATCCCACAATACCTGGTAGTCGGATTCTCTCAAATAGCAGGGGTGCAATCAGCATAATCCCCAAAATCATAAGAAAAACCGGTACTGGGTCTTTAATGGGTGTAGATAATACCGAAGCTAGTAAAAGATTAGTCATACTCTGCCCTAGAGTTGCGTTAACATCTGGTTCCATCTGTTAGCCTTAGCAGGGCGAAGCCCAGTGTGGGCACTTTCAGATTTTTACTTAGAGATTTAATGGACTATTGTTTTATATAGCCATGTTGCACAATCAGCATAAACATTTCTACTGAATATTGGAAAATGCTGGCGACTTAACTCTATACCGCTTCTTGGTTGTGTGCAATCCACCTCTGCGTATTTGATGACTCGGCTTTCATCATTCGGCTAATTGCCCAAAATAAATTTACCGCCCGTCGTTGGACGAGTAGAACGCAACAGCTGGGCTATTTTATCTAAGTGTTGTAAAATTCGTGGCGATCGCTGCGTGTTTACAAGCTACTCGTTTAGCCTCCTAACTTTTTTGATCCCCCTAAATCTCCCTTAAAAAGAGGATGGGATTTCACGTTAACAGTCAACAGTCATCAGCGGCGGGGCAGCTATCCCGGACACCCCAAAAAGTAAGTGGGCTTCCCGCTGCCTTTGTGAATAGGCAATATTTTTATTTGAATGTATCTTGATAATTTAATTTTAAAAACCAAGATTTAATTAAATATTTTTAGATTTTTATTAAAACGGAATTCAGGTGTTAAAAGTCAAAATTCACAATGAATTCTGTGCGATAAATGGGTGAAAAAAGGGGTTAAGACCCACACAAAATAATTATTTGGTAGTCTCCCCAAGTGCGAACAAGACGCTCTCTACGTTCCCCGTGCGTTCGCGTAAGCTTCCCGCAGGGAACGTAGAGAGACGCAGCGCGGATGTTTACTTAATAACTTAATATTTATTTAACGAATTCCTGCTTAACTGTCTTAACTGTCCTTGCATTCTCATAAAAAAGGTGAGAGGATGCTTCGCTAAAGCATTTATAAAAATAGACATATTAAATGCATTTGCCCTAACTCCATACCAAACTCACACCTTGATAAAAAGTTGAACGAATTACTCAAAGGCTTTGAAATAGAACTATGAAACGTCTTGTCATTTGCTGTGATGGAACTTGGCAACAATTAACAAGTCTTTACCCAAGCAATGTGGTTAAGTTAGCTCAATCGGTGAAACCGATAGCCAGTGATGGGGTTACACAGATCGTTTTTTATGACGAGGGTGTTGGAACCGAGGGTCAAAAGGTTTTAGGCGGAGCTACCGGACTAGGAATCGATAGAAATATAGAAGATGGCTACCGATTTCTAAGTCTCAATTATGTTCCTGGTGACGAAATCTATATGTTCGGCTTCAGTCGCGGTGCTTACACAGTTAGAAGTCTAGCAGGGATGATCTATTGCTCTGGTCTTCTAAATCGCCCCCATATCACCAAAGCACATGATGCTTATGAGCTTTACCGTAAACGAGGTATTAAGCCCAAAGATAAGGAAGCTGTGGAATACCGTCAAACTTATGGCGATCGCGTCCCAATCACCTTACTAGGTTGTTTTGATACCGTTGGTGCTCTTGGTATTCCTGGGATACCCGCCTTCAGCAAGTTGAGCGAACAGCTGAATAAGCGGTACAGATTCCATGACACTACTTTAAACAAATGTATTCAGAATGCATTGCATGCGATAGCGATTGATGAAATCCGCGAAATCTTTGATGTCACCCCCATGAAAAAGCATCCTGAAGCTGAAAACCAGAAAGTAATTCAAAAGTGGTTTCCAGGTGTACATGGTTGCGTTGGCGGTGGAACCGAAGAACACAGTGGGTTATCAGATGCTGCTTTACAGTGGATGATTGATTCTATCGGTGTACTAGGATTAGGGCTTGACTTCGATACAAGTGTGATTCCAACAGGCATTAATCCCAATTATGAATGTGACTTTAAGAACAATGTTGGATTCTTTAAATTGGCAGGAATCAAGTTTCGTGATGTCAGCGATGTTATTGAAGACCTTCATGAAAGCGCAATCTACCGTTTGAAAAGTCGCAAGGACTATCGACCCAAGAATCTACAAAAGATTATTTCCAAACTGAAATAACCTGGACCAATTTGGATAATTGAAGCAGAGAAATTTCTGGTGTATTGAATAGAGAATTGCAAAAAAGAAGGTAAAAATAATTATGACTGGAAAAAGAGATACATCCAAAGACGGGTTAGGTAACAAACTTCAAACATTAGTTTTAACAAACTTTAAATCGATTTGGAAACTTCTGCAAAGTAACAAATCCGTTGCACGAAAAGTTAATAAAATTTTGCTTAATAGTCTCATCTATAAAATTCCGACTCGTCCTAATCCCTATAGTATGATGACTCTAGATGAGTATATTCCTGATACTAAAATTCCTAAGAAAACTGATACTTATACTTCCTGGGAATCACTCAACGATCGCACTTATACAGGACGACATCTACCACCCGATCCCAAGTTAAACGCTGAGGGTAATCTACCCAAAGTTGAAGACCTAGCTATTCTCTTCCGTAAAAGAGATGGTAAAACCATTTATTCTAGTAAATCAACCATGCTGTTTCCCTATTGGGTACAGTGGTTTACAGATAGCTTTCTTCGCCTTGACCACTACAATAAACTCAAAAATACTTCCAACCATGAAATTGATTTGTGTAATGTTTATGGTTTAACCAGAAAACAAACACATCTTTTAAGAACCTTTCAAGGAGGTAAACTAAAGACTCAAAAACTCAAACGCCAAGATGGTGTAGAGGAAGAATACCCCTTATTTTATTATGCTGATGCAGCACAGGATCAAGTTAAGCCTGAATTTGAGGGTCTTTATCAACCACTTAATGATGAAAAAAGACAGCCCGTAGATAAAAAGCAATATATGTTTGCTATGGGAGTAGAAAGAGCAAATGTGCAAATTGGCTATGTAATGCTCAATACTTTATGTCTTCGGGAACATAATCGTCTTTGTGATGAATTAGCAAGCAATTATCCAGATTGGGATGATGAACGCCTATTCCAAACATCGAGAAATATTCTCATGGCGATTATTCTGAAAATCATTATGGAGGAGTACATTAACCACATAACTCCTTATCACTTTAAGTTATTTGCTGATCCTGAAGCTTTTACAAAAGAAAGTTGGCATCGTCCCAATTTTATGGCAATTGAGTTTGACTTTGTTTATCGCTGGCATAGTGCGATTCCAGAAACCTTTAAATATAACGGTAAACCAACCCATATTGCTGCATCTCTTTGGAACAATAAAATGTTTATTGACAAAGGTTTAGGGGCATTGATGGAAGAAACTTGTTCTCAAGCAGGTACAAAAATTGGTTTATTTAACACCCCTGATATATTGGTTGAGTTAACTGAATTACCCTCAATCCGACTGGGACGACAGCTGCAATTAGCAAGCTACAACCATTATCGTGAAATGTGTGGTTTTCCCAGAGTGACTACATTTGAACAAGTTACCGGCGATGAATTTGCTCAAAAGAAACTCAAAGAATTATATGGTCATGTTGATAATATTGAGTTTTTTGTAGGGCTTTATGCCGAGGATGGACGAAAAAATTCAACTATCCCTCCTCTCGTAGCACGCTTAATTGGAATTGATGCTTTTTCTCAAGCACTAACTAATCCTTTGCTATCACCCAATATCTTCAATAAAGAGACTTTTTCTCCTGTAGGCTGGGAAATTCTTCAGAATACTAACACAGTCTCAGATTTAGTTAATCGTAATGTTCCTCCATCAGACAAAAAGTACAAAGTTACTTTTGACCTTTAAGAGATTTTAATATCGTATTTTGTAGGGTAAGTTATAGCAAATTTTAACGCACCCTACGAATAGCGATGCAGCTACAAATAAACTCAATTGATTAGTTAATCCTATCTTTTCAAAAATGAAGCTATTTATCGAATATCCAGAAAAAGACGAAGCAAAATATTGCGCTCTCATGAGTGAGCTAGTCAAAAAGAATATGGAAAATCTTTACGGAGGTAAGAAGAAAAAAACTGCAAAGAGAGATACTCACGCTAAAACCCACGCTGCTGTTCAAGGAACTTTAGAAATCTTTGATTTTGATGAAGCAGCAATTAAGCAGGATTTAAGCAAACGCACCTCATTAACTGAAGCTCAATTTAGAGCTATTTCCCTAAAACAAGGTTTATTTGCAAAACCGAAACAATATCCGGTTTGGCTACGATTTGCAAGTGGTGCGTTTTCAGTAAAGAATGATTATGAAGGAGATACGCGTTCCATGTCCGTAAAAGTGATGGAGGTAGAAGGAGAACGACTACCGCAAAGTCACGAGTTAAAAACCCAAGATATTATTGTCCACAATACCGAACTCTTTTTTGTTAGAAACATCAAAGACTTCTACAGCTTTTTTTTGGCGGTTTATCGAGCAGGGCTGTTTCCGCTTTTTAAGCTGTTGGTACTTTTATGGCTAAAGTTGCATCCCTACGAATCCACTCTTTTACAAACCAGTTTCAAACGGTTTCCCAAGAGTTTGCTCAAAGAACGTTATTGGAGTGCTTCAGCGTATTCTTTGGGACTCAAATCTGATTTTGACCCATCCCAACCAGGTCGAATTCCTGTGGAATATCCAGTTGTGATTAAATATGCATTTACTCCAGTTTCCAGTCAACCACCTCATCAACAACTTCCTCTCGAATCCAGACCACAAAGTGAGCTTCAGCGTGCCAAAGCCTCAGGTTCAGAAGACAACTACTACCGAGAGGATATCATTCAAGCTTTAACAAAGCCTGATGCTGAATATAGTTGGGACTTTCAAATTCAATTTCAAACTAGCCCAGAAATGTCCATTGATGATAGCACCATTGTTTGGAATGAAGAGGAATCACCCTTCATTACAGTTGGTCGCCTAACAGTTAAGCATCAGAAGGTTAACTCTGACAAAGAAGATGACTTTGGAGAAAATCTTAGTTTTTCTCCTGGGAATGGTCTAGCAGTGCATCGTCCTGTCGGTGCGATCAATCGGTTACGCAACATTGTTTATCCTATCGTTGCTAATGACCGTCATCAAAAACGAGGAGTCAAATACCAGGAACCAACTGTTTGATTTTTCGCAATAATTATTAACTATAAATAGTTAAGCTCATCCCACCCCTAAAAGAGGATGGGATAACACGAAAGACTGATGACGGTTGACAGTTAACAGTTAAGTAGGAAAGTTTTCCTAAATTTTGATGCGATCGCCCACACCTGAGTCACAAGTGTGGGCGATTTATTTTACAAAGGATTAACTAAACCACAGCAGATACTTGCTGCTTAAAGAAAGCTTGCAAGACTCTCTCTGCTATTTGATGGCTAGTTAAACCTAGTTCTGTTTTAGATTCATTGGGTTCAGCATGATCTACTAAGACATCTGGCACACCAAATCGCTTGACAGGAACGAGAATATCTGCATCCATTAAGGCTTCAGCGATCGCAGAACCAAAGCCACCCATAATACAACCTTCTTCTAAGGTAATAACGCGGCCGATTTTCTTAGCTAAAGGCAAAATCAGCTCGGTATCCAAAGGCTTAACAAAACGCGCATTAATTACAGTTGCTTCAATGCCGTGTTCGCTAAGAATTTCAGCAGCTTGCATTCCTGGATAAACCATTGTGCCATAAGCAACAATTAACACGTCATCGCCTGTACGCAAAATTTCTCCTTTGCCGATTTCCAAAGGTTCCCAACCTTCTTCCATCAGGGGAACGCCGTAGCCATTGCCACGAGGATAACGCATTGCGATCGGGCCACTGGTATGGTTAACACCAGTTACTACCATGCGTTGCAATTCTGCTTCGTCTTTAGGTGCCATTATTGCTATGTTGGGAATGCAACGCAGATAGGCAATGTCATACATACCTTGGTGGGTGGGGCCATCAGATCCGACAATTCCTGCCCTATCTAAGCAGAAGAATACTGGCAGGTTTTGGATGCAGACATCGTGAATTATCTGGTCATAAGCGCGTTGCAGGAAGGTAGAATAAATGGCGGCAACGGGGCGCATACCCTGAGTTGCAAGCCCTGCTGCTAGGGTGATTGCGTGTTGTTCAGCAATACCGACATCAACATATTGATTGGGCAGTTTGGCTTGAAGTTTATCTAAGCCTGTCCCCGTTGCCATAGCCGCAGTAATACCGACGATTTTCGGGTTTTGTTCGGCAAGTTTCACCAGAGTGTGAGAAAAGACTTTGGCATAAGCCGGGGGTTTGGGTTTACTGGAAGGGATAGCTTTACCAGTTGCGACGTTAAAGGGGCTTTGGGCGTGGTAGCCAACTTGATCTAATTCGGCAATTTCATAGCCTTTACCTTTGACTGTTGCTACATGTACCAAAACTGGGCCTGTTATCTGATGTGCCTGTTGGAAGGTGGCAATCAATTCTTCGAGATTATGCCCATCTACTGGCCCAATGTAGGTAAAGCCCAGTTCTTCAAAAACTGCACCTACTTTGGGAACAGCCAAACGTTTCATACCTTCTTTGATGCGTCCGAGTTCAGGAGACAAAGATTCACCCACGAAGGGAATTTGCTTAAATTGTTCCTCAAGATTATCTTTAATAAATTGCACGGGTTGGCTGAGGCGCATTTTGTTCAGATAGCGGGGAATCGCGCCGACGTTGCGAGATATAGACATGTCGTTGTCGTTGAGAACAACCAACAAGTTAGTTTTGGGCATGTGTCCGGCATGATTGATGGCTTCTAAAGCCATACCCCCAGTCAGCGCCCCATCCCCAATAACAGCAACGGCTTTAAATTTTTCACCTTTCAAGTCTCGTGCTAAAGCCATACCCAATGCTGCTGAAATACTTGTAGAAGCATGTCCAGCCCCAAAGTGATCAAACTTGTTTTCACAGAGTTTGAGATAACCTGCAACTCCGTCTTTTTGTCTGAGGGTGTGGAAGCGATCATAACGTCCGGTAAGGAGTTTGTGGGGATAAGCTTGGTGTCCTACATCCCAAATAACTTTATCCCGATCTAAGTCCAGTGTCTGGTAAAGTCCTAGTGTTAATTCGACAACACCCAACCCTGGCCCTAAGTGTCCACCATTAACTGCTACGGTTTGGAGATGCTTATCTCGAATCTGACGGGCAATCTGTTGCAGTTGGCGAACAGATAAACCGTGCAACTGATTAGGATGGGTGATTTCGCTCAGATGCATATTATAGGGTTTTCCTCTCTAATTTCAGGTTTTCGGTATTTTGATTTTCCCACGGTCGGGTTGTTTACATAATCAGACTCTTACATTGTTACTAAGTTGTAGCGGAAAGTATAACTTCGTAATTGATAATCGTGAAAAATTTGTTACCCATTAACAATTCGTCAAAACGAAGTTCTAACAAGCTAAAGCAATAGCAGATTTGTCAATAAGTAATGTTACTTAAAAATTCACGATAGCCCGTATAAAAAACTAAGCTATACGAAGGAGATTGCGGAAATTTCTTAAGTAGATCACTTACTTTTACCTTTTCAAGCTACTACGAAAGAAAGCTCAATATCTCATTTTAACTATATGTTCAGCATATTTTATGGCAAATATTTAGCAATTATTTCTTCTCTTATTAGTTAATAGCAGATAATTCTTTCAGCGATCGCCAGTTCATCTGGGTGCACAAAATATGTATGTAAAAATACTCAACTTTTTTAGCTAAACTCAGTATTTTTTTAGTAAAATAATCTTTCTAAATTAATTATAAAATTTTGTCTTACTTCTTACATAACTAGCAAATAACATGATTGCAAGGATCATAGCACAGAGTGGATAAATTAATCTGTGCAATAAATTTAGACTATCCTAAATTGTTTGTAAATAACAAGATTCCCGACTTTTCTAATAAGTCGGGAATCTAAATCTTTCGATTTGAACGAAATCAAATAGGATTACTATTTACCAAAAGCATCCTTGATGTTATCAACAGTGCGCTCAACAACATTCTTTGTGTTGTCTACTGCTTCTTTAGTCCGAGCCGAATCTTCGTCTGCTCTTCTCTGAATTGTAGCCGCATCTCTCTTTGCTTTGCGTTCAGCAAAACTACCATTGTCTGTTGCTTGATCAACTTTACTGGCGTTACTTTTGGCAGCTTCCTTAACTTTATCTTTTGTATCTTCGATGAAATTTTTAGCTCGTCCAGCATCTTTACTGGTTTTTTCTTGAACTTTATCGCCTGCATCTGACGATGCAATCAAGGTTGCAGTAGGAGCAGCCATTGCTGAAGTGTTCGATAAAAATGCACCTTGCCAAACGAAAGCGATCGCTAACATACAAAACAGTGTTGTAGCCATCCAGCGTTTTACCGTAGAAAGCTGTTTTGTAACATAATTCAATTTCATAGAATACAATCTCATGTGACTTAGTATACTATTTCTACTTCATTTAGCTTATGAGACATATCGATCCCTAGATAGAAGTTCTTGCATCATTAGTTATTAAACGAATTCACTATTTTGATAGATTGAATTTTGAGTAAAGATTTTTTTTGCTGGTAATTAAGGATCAAATTAAACAGTTCATAGATTTTGGATATGGGCGTAGACGGGTAGCGGCTTGTCGTTAGACATCGCACTTAGAAAAAAGTCAGCGATCGCTTTTCAGTTAATTAACTTACGATGACCTCCGGTCGGTCGGAGACCATCGCTTCGGGCGGGCGGTTACGCCATCGCAACTGACTTTTTACGATTGGGACGCTTGCGTTCTGATTTTTTCTTAAGTCCAACCGCTTGGGCTTGATCGCTATCTGACCCATATTTAAGAAAGTATCACGCTGACATCAATTGCTGGAGGCGCTGTGGTTCCTCTCTTAGCCAATCTGGATTTTGGGCAGTGCTGTCAAAGATTGATGAGGTTTTGAAAGGCTCAAACTCGCCGCGTGATGCCGCTTCTGTCGTTTTTGCTAAGAGTGATGTCTACGACGGGCTTCGCCTACGCACCTGCTCGTCGTTCATTGGCTGGAACGTCCGCACTGCTTCAAAGGCTTGCTCTAAAATCTCCATGCTGTCAATTCCGGTAATCACAACCGATGTCGGCAGATTCAAAGCATAGTGTAAACATTCAATTGGCGTTACAGTATTTGAGCGTAAAAGAATACCGTTTGCCAAGCTTTTCATCCCCAAAATGCCGATGGCAATTTGGGATGTTTGAGGTAAAGAATTGAGGGCACAGCATTGCTGTGCCCCTTAACATATTTGGTTCAAAAAAATGAAACCTGTTGTAAAACATTAACAATTATTTGCCACTATAGAAAAAGGCAATTTCTTTCTCTTTTAAGGGTGCGAAACCAGCATCTACAAGTAATTGGTCGAGTTCTGCTTGAGGAATATGTTTTGCGCCAATTCGCACAATGCGCGATCGCATCGTATTAGATACGCCACTGCGCTGTCTATTGCCTTCTAGGGCCATAACTTTACCATAAAGGTCTAGCTTGGCAGGTGGAATGGGAGAACCATCAAAATCAATTCCCTGTGCGATCGCTTCATCAATAGCATCAGCACCTGTGGTGGTTTGGTTTCCTGGGTTAGTTTCGGTAGGCATGGTGATTTACTCTTGTTCGCTATGGGTAGATTTTACCAGCCTTGCTGATACCAAACTTGCCTACTAGCTTTTTTGCTGCCGAGGATTAATTACAATTCTTTAGGTGATACCAATTTGAAAAAAGAATGCGACAGATGGGTAGGGGCACAACAATGTTGTGCCCTTACGAATAATTGATGTGTCGCAAACATTATTTGAATTGGTATGAGAAATTTATCTTGATTAACTCTGTCTAATGATCTGAATCAAAAAACCTCTCCCTGATTTTACTACGCAAAACCGTCCCTCTCCGACTCGGAGAGGGACAGACTTGAACTGAAGTTCAAGCAGGGAGAGGTTCGTCGAACTCACGCTAGACTAATCACGAACTTGTCGCGTCACCAAACCACCAACAAACGCCCCTAAAACTGTTCCTGTCCATAGCCCTGTTGTGCTGCCTTGCCATATTGCTCCTGGTGTCATCCAAGCGTTGCACATCTCTTTTAAACCCCAAGGTTGATTTTGACACTTTTGGCTATGCAACATTATGGTGATTTGCCCACTGGTGTAAGCACCAAAAAAACCTGACGATAGTGCCAAAAAAGTGCAAATTAAAATTCTGTTTTTAGTCATTAATCAAAAACCAATGCCCCATTCTCAATCAACCTGTATTTCTCATCCCAGCTGCAATACCATTAATAGTTAATAATGCCCCTCGTAATAACTCGCCTTTGCTGTAACGAGAGTGGATGACTCCAGAAGTAGCATTAGTATTTAGGGACTGCCGTAGGCGCTTAAGTAGTGAAACTTGGATAAATCCCAAGGGTACAATTGTGCCATTGCGTAACTGCACAGATCGTTGCAATACAGGATCACCATCTAACAATTGATTGTGATCGGTGATTTTTAATACCAAATCTCTCGTGAGATAGAACTCGCTAGCAATTTGGTCAAAAACCTTGGCAAAACGAAGTTGATCTTCTGGTTTTGATAATTCCTGGACGTAGTGATGTGCCATTTGCATATCTACTTTTGCCAAGGTCATTTCGGCTTTAGAAATCACCATCTTGAAAAAGGGCCACTTAACGTAAAAGTAGCGTAGCAATTTCAAGTGTTCTTCTGGTTCTGCGTTCAAGAATTCTTGTAAAGCTGTGCCAACGCCATACCAGGAAGGAAGCAAAAAGCGGGTTTGCGTCCAGCTAAATACCCAAGGAATAGCTCGCAAACTGCTTAAATCTTTCTTACCAGATGGGCGGCGGGCTGGACGGGAACTGATTTGCAGTTGGCTAATTTCTTCAATGGGGGTTACTTGGTGGAAGAAGTCAACAAAATCAGGCTGTTCGTAGATTAAAGCACGATAATGTTGACGCGATCGCGCTGCTAATTCTTCCATAATCTCATTCCAGGGTTCAATATCATCAAACCCTGTCCGCAGCAGACTAGCTTGAATCACAGCAGTGGTGATGGTTTCCATGTGGTACAAAGCTAAGTCCAACAAGGAGTATTTGGAAGCTAAAACTTCTCCTTGTTCGGTAATCTTGATTCGCCCATTAATACTATGACCCGGTTGAGCCAAAATCGCTTCGTAAGCAGGGCCGCCACCCCGTCCCACAGAACCGCCGCGTCCGTGGAAAATCCGCAAATTTAAATCATAGTTTTCTGCTATTTGTTGCAGTGATTTTTGGGCTTTATGAATTTCCCAGTTGCTACTTAAAAACCCAGAGTCTTTGTTGCTGTCAGAATACCCCAGCATCACTTCTTGCAAGTTAGGGGTAAGGGGGGAGGATGAATTTTCATCGGTATCCTCTGCTTTTGTCTGTTCGTAGCCACCGGCTAACAAAGCGCGATATAACGGGAGTTCAAACAGTTTCCGCATGACGCTTCTGGAGCGTTGTAAATCTTCTACTGTTTCAAATAGGGGGACAACTTGAATAGTTCCGACAGCAATGGCGGGGTCAAAAAGTCTGGCTTCTTTGGCTAACAGCAGTACTTCTAGCACGTCGCTCACATCGCGGCACATGCTGATAATGTAAGTTTGGCAGATATTAAGACCAAATTCTTGTTGCAGCGATCGCACGACGCGAAAGGTTTCAATTACATCGTTGGTTTTTTCCGAAAATGGCAATTCTGCTGGAATTAATGGCCGGCGGGTTTGCAGTTCTCCTGTGAGCCAAGCGACTCTTTGCTCCTCAGATAGGTCGTTGTAAGGTTGAGGTAATATTTGCAGGTATTCGAGTATTTCATTCAACGCATCGGCGTGGCGGGATGATTCTTGGCGAATATCTAGCTGTGTCAAGTTAAAGCCAAAAATTTCTACCTGACAGATCAGATTTTCTAATTCTCGACAGCTTAAACCTGTTTCTGTCAAATTGCGCTGAATCATCCGCAGTTCTGCTAAAAAATCGGCTCCCGAACGATACAGGGGACTATCTTGATTTTTTGGCGTTTCCCGATTGTACAAAGCTAGATTGCGATCGCGAGTATTTTCTAGCCGTTTCAGCACATAAGCCAGTTTGAGCCGATATGGTTCTTGTCGATAACGCAGCGCCAGTGCATCGTATACCTCACTCAATTGGGACTGATCCAATTCTAGAGATTCCAGCAAATCTGGTAAGACATCGCTCCAATGCATCGACACACTCAACAATTCAATCAGATTTTTCACTGATTGAATATATCTCCCCAACACCATTTTGCGCTGATAGCAAGCTGTTTGCCAGGTGATTTCTGGTGTGACTGATGGGTTTCCATCCCTGTCTGAGCCTACCCAGGAACCGAAAGAGCAAAAGTTTTTACTCGGTGGTTCTAGCCAAGGAAAGGTGCTGGATAGAGTGTGTTTAAAACGTTTATAAAGTTGAGGAATACCATCAAATAGAACTTCTTGGAAGTAGTGGAGCGCATAATCTACTTCATCTAGCACTGTAGGTTTGAACTGGTGAAGTTCATCTGTACGCCACCACAGGCGAATTTCTTCGAGCAATTGTTCGCGGACATCTGCTGCTTCCCAAGCATATCCCCCGGTTGTAGCACCAAAATGGTTTTCTAAGGTATCCAGTTTTTGCAAGAGTTGTACCACCTGTCGCTGCTTATCCCGGATGGTATGACGAACAATTTCTGTCGGGTGCGCTGTGAAAACTAAACGCACATCTAGATGTGCAATTAAACGTTGAATTTGCTGGGGTGGGACATTCTGTTTGAATAAATAGGGAAATAAGGCAGCGAAAGTACCTTTTGGTTTGACTTGAGCTTTTTCTAGATAACTCTTTCTCAGCAAGTCTGCTGCTATTCCCCTGCTAACAGGCGCGTCATCTTCTCTTTGATTGGACGAATAATTGACATTGGAAGCTGTTTCTGGGCCTATTGCCTCTGTTTCTGCCTCATAGCGACTCAATTGCTGCCGTTGTTCGTATTCCTGCTCTATGATGTTAATCAACTGAAAATATAGAGCGAAAGCACGAGCCGCGCGAATTGCTTCGTTGATATTTAGTTGTTCAATCAATTTTACGGCTGAGGATGCTTGGTCATTTGTTGCTTGTCCTTCTGGTGAACACAAATCGCGCAACTGCCGCAACAAATCTACCATGTTTTGACCGCATTCTTGCCGGAGAACTGACTCCCACAATTCTTCCACTACCTGGAGACGATGACGCAAAAATAATTCCGACACCGGGTATATATCCGCAGTTTGAGACGAAGAGTATAAAAGGGAACCCATATTCTCTATTGTTGTAAAGCTAATTACTGTTTACGCTTCTAGGTTTTCTACTGAATGCTCACCGAGTTGTTCCTGAGCAAATAATTATTTGCTGTATATTTTCTAAGTTTGATTAGTTTCGTGATCCTCTGGGAAGTCGAGAATCGGTAGGCGATCGCCTCGAAATAATTCTTCACTGGCTTCCCCTATAGCTTCTAGTGCTCTTACTGTGGTTTTTCCTGTAATGAGCAGCAGTAATATAGACGCTGTACCTATTTGTAAAAGGAAAGATTGGGGAATGCTAAACAAATCCAGATTGGATGCGGGGTTAGTTGAAGGTTCTTGGTTGGCAGGAGGCATTGCTAATTCTTGGTTATGGGAATTAAGAGTAGAGACGCGATTAATCGCGTCTGTACAGGAGTTAGTAGTTAGAAGTTAAGATAACTCCAACAATAAAGGGATGGAGTTTTAATGAGATAAGCTGGTTGTTTGTTTCGCCCATTAGGGCCGTTAGCTTAGTGGGACGCGAGTCCGGCTTTAAACGATAAGTCATCAGCCAGTCATATAGAATTATTCTGACTCCTGGCTTCTAACTTCTGAATTCTGACTCCCTATTAGTAAAATAAACGCAAAACTCAACATTAGTCAGACTTGCAACCTGTACAAGACTATCTTGGCCGATTTTGTGAGCTACGAAGGTAACAAAATTGTTAAAAAAAAACGTCAGAGTGTGATAGACCTATGGTTCTAGTTTACAAGTGCAGGCACTATCCCCCAACAATCGCTTCCTGTAAAGTTAACTTCCCATGAAAACAGTATTACCAGATCGCCAGCAATCCTTAGTGCAGTGGGTGAGCCAAGCAACAGGGATCAACACTTTTGGGGTGAAAGTCCGGTTACGGGGAAATGACCTTCATATTCTTTGTGAAGGTACAGAATGTCCGCAGCGTTGGCATACTTTGTCTGACTTGCTACAAGCACTACAGCAAACAAACTTAGATATCCTTACAAGCAACGAACAACCATCAATATATCAAGTATTTGTCTATGGCCGAAGAAAAGGGGAACAGCGCCCCAAATGGTGCCATCGGGTTTACTTGAATCAAATAGATAAGCATCTGGAGCAGGTGGAGCAAGCCTTGCTAGCAGATTCGGAAAAATCAAAACAATCGGGTGGGGCGCTGATTGTCTCTAACGAAAGTTTGGCACGCCAAGGTAACCCAGAGGCGATCGCTCGATATCTCAGCGAAACTCTGAGTACGTTAGGTGTATCGGTACAGGCAAAAATTAAGCCATATAAGCCAAAGAACTCTCAGCCGGAAGAAAATCGCCTGTGGATATTTTGCCATTCAAGCTATAGCCCTGATGCATCATTGCTTGCTGAACCAATAGCACAAAAGTTGCGTTATCTCAAGCTTTCTGGCTACCAAGATGCAGTAATTGTTTCCCAGGTGAGTGGCGAAACTGCGCCTGATTGGCTACTGCGTGTGGATTTAACGCCACCAGAGGTAATGCTGAAGGAGTGGGCGCGTTGGGGAGATGTCCAAGCGATCGCTCGATTATTAACTGAGGTATTGTCAGGGTTAAAAGTTGGTGTCCAAGTTTCTCTGAAAGAATCAACACTACATATCTTTTGTATCCCAGCTTTTGATCCCTTAGGAACTGCGCCAATCCCCGACAAGGAAGTGTGCTTAGAAGCGATTTTACCCCAGCTAGAAGCGATCGCTCCTCAAGGCATTCTCGCCGCCACCGTATACGGGCAAAAAGCAGGCGAGCAACCCACTTGGATTGATTGGCTGGCTTTACCCGCTGCCAAGTACCCCGCCTTTGCCATATCACCCTTAGATTTGGCAAATACTGGCGATGAACCAGCCATCGTATTTTTACTGGAGCGCTTACTCAATCCTGACTTGGATTGGCGTTTATTGACAGGTGGAATTCGCATACTGCTACTAAACAAAAATGGTTTATTGCACATCATGTGTGATGCACCTGTTTGTCCAGCGCGTCAACAAGTAGCAAGTAAAATTACGCAGTTTATCCGCCATTTAAAAATTCCCGGTATTATGGGAGTACGTGTCTACGGTCGCCGGGCTGGGAATAAAGAACCTTTTTGGCATTATGGCGTTGATCTTGAACATCGCCAACGTTTAGTACCAGAAGCAACCCCAGAATTTGCTGCTACTTCTAAATACGTTAACGATTTAGTAACCTCTGAGACTAGTGAGCCAATTTTGCGCCCAGACTTAACGACAGAAGAAGTTCAAAGTTTTGTAACAGAAGTAGCGCGAGATTGGACGGCAACGGCGAGTGCAACCGCGAAAAAATTCCTGTTGAAAAGCCAGCTATTTACCGAAAGCCACCAGTCAGCAGAACAAAACCCTGATGTTCAAGGACTTAAGATTGCTTTAGTCTGGGGGACACTGGGATTATTGCTTACCCTCCAAACTGATTGGGTGTTGGGTCGAATTATTGCACGAAGTACGCCAAGTTCACCAAAAGTCGGTAATATCTCGCTCCCATCATCTTCTGGGCAAAAGGCATCTTTGACATCTGGGAAAACTCAGCAAGAGAAAACGACATTCTTTAGCAGCACTTCCAAGACAAAATCTCCTCCAAATCAGAGTTCTGTATTTAATGCTTCGGAGTTCACCCAAAGTGATGATACTCCGACAAATAATTTGGCAGCCGCACCACTGAAGGAAAAAGCAACCGCTACTGCTATTCTTTTAGCGGCGCGATCGCAGATGCCAAGTTTCAATGTTAGGCAGTTAGACGAGCAACTAGCATTATATAAACAGCGTTTAGCTACAACTGGTAGTCCTCCAGATGTGTTAATTATTGGCTCCTCCCGCGCCCTCAGGGGAGTAGATCCAGCAGCGCTTTCTAAAGCTTTAGCCACTCAGGGCTATCCAAATATTGACGTGTTTAACTTTGGGATCAACGGTGCTACCGCACAAGTTGTAGACTTTGTGATTCGCCACGTACTGGAACCATCAGAACTGCCTAAAATAATTCTCTGGGCAGATGGTGCTCGTGCTTTCAACGGTGGACGCGAGGATATTACCTTTAAATCCATTGCGGCATCAGCTGGTTATAAACAAGCATTCCAAAAAACCCCAACAACTGCCAATAGCAGTGATTCCACCGAAAATACGGTAAATTCGGGACAACAAAAGACAAAGGAAGAAAAACAGGAGATTAGCACCTATGAAGCTGTTAATCAGTCATTAAATCAGGCTCTAGCATCTCTTTCTGCTAGCTACCCAAACCGCGACCAAATTAAAAGCTTACTGCAAAAACAACTGCTGATACTTGGTCATAATCAGACAGTTGCATCACAGAGACAGCTAACAGATGGTACTTCAGATGAGAGTACTTCCCAGCAAGCAGTTGATTTTGATGGCTTTCTACCTTTATCTATTCGCTTCAATCCTGCTAGATACTATCAAAAACATTCTAGAGTTCCCGGAAATTACGACAACGACTATAAATCTTTCCAAGTAGAAGGACAGCAAGATGCTGCCTTTCAAGAAGTGCTTCAGTTTGCCCAGTCTCAGAAAATTTCCTTAGTGTTTGTCAACATGCCTCTCACGGGAGATTATTTAGATCCCGTGCGTAAACAACATGAGCAAGAATTTCAGGAATATATGTTGCGTCTAGCTACTAGTCCCAACTTTATTTATCGAGATTTGAGTCAACAGTGGCCAAAAGCAAATGACTACTTTTCTGACCCCAGCCACCTCAACCGCTTTGGGGCATACGAAGTCTCGAAAAAGCTGGCGAATGACCCGATGATTCCCTGGCCAGTGAAGTAGGGAGCAGGGGAGGCAGGGGAGGACAAGGAGACAAGGGGAC
>NZ_WBKL01000027.1:0-7281 GCF_015714705.1 Nostoc sp. NZL
GGGCAGGGGGCAGAGGGCAGGAGGTAAACCTTATAAATAATCCAAAATCTAAAATCTAAAATCCAAAATAGTATGAGACTTAAGAATGAAAGCACCATTGCCTGATAATGAAACACAGCGAATCGAATCTCTTTTGCAGTATAAAATCCTCGATACTCGTTCGGAAGCTGCCTTTGACGATCTTACCCGTTTAGCCTCATATATTTGTGGAACTCCCATTGCCTTAATCAGTTTAATTGATAGCGATCGCCAGTGGTTCAAGTCAAAAGTTGGTTTGGATGCCCTAGAAACACCGCGAGACTTGGCATTCTGCGCCCATGCTATTATGCAACCTAAGGTTTTTGTTGTACATGATGCCACAGAAGACGAAAGGTTTGCTACAAACCCATTAGTCACCTCTGACCCTAATGTTCGGTTTTATGCTGGTGTACCACTAACTAACCCTGAAGGATATGCACTAGGAACACTTTGTGTAATTGACCGTGTACCAAGAAACCTCTCTCCAGAACAAGTGGAAGCATTACGAATTCTAGGCCGCCAGGTAATTAAGCAACTAGAAATGCGGCGCAACTTAGCAAGTTTAGTATTGGTGAGTCATACACACAAACAGGCACAGAAGGGACACAAACAATTTTTTAAAAGAGTAGCTGGAGGGTTTGGGTTAGCATCGGCAATTTTAGTTTTGATTGGCGTGATTTCTTATCAAAACACACGTATATTGATTGATACTAGTAATCAGGTACAAAAAACCCAAGAGAAAATCAATAAACTGGAAGAATTACTGTCCGAGGTGAAGGATGCTGAGACTGGACAACGCGGTTACATCCTCACTGGACAAGCAAGTTATCTGGAACCTTATCAAGCAGTAGTTACAAACATCGATCAAAAAATTGCAGAACTGAAGGATTTAATCGCAGATCAACCTAGCCAACAAAAGCAGTTTGCAACCCTTGAAAGTCTGATAGCTGCAAAACTTGCCATACTCAAGCGGACTATATACCTGCGTCAAAATCAGGGATTCGAGGCGGCGTTGCAGGTAATCCAGACAAATCAGGGAAAACATCTCATGGATGATATCCGCAAGATCATTTATGAGATAGAGAATGAGGATAAAGGGTTGCTTCAACAGCAGTCACAAGCTGCAAAAGCCAGTGCTAAAAACACGGTTTTGACACTTGCGATCGCTATTTGTCTAAGTTTTCTGATTCTGGCTATAGTTTACTACTTAATTTCTCGTGAGGTCAGAGAGCGTAAATTAACAGAGGAAACACTAAACACAGAACGCAACTTTATCTCAGCAGTCCTTGATACAGCCAGCGCTTTGGTAATAGTTCTTGACACACAAGGGCAAATCGTTCGCTTTAATCAAGCTTGTGAACAAACAAGTGGTTACTCATTTGATGAGGTGAGAGGAAGGCATTTCTGGAACCTGTTTTTACTTCCTGAACAGGTAGGGCTGGTTAAAGGAGTTTTTGAGCAGTTGCAATCTGGTGAAGGGCCCAAAGAATACGAAAGCTATTGGGTAACGAAGGATGGCAGTCGGCGGCTCATTGCCTGGACTAACACTACCTTGCAAGACTATGAGGGTTGCGTTGAATACATTGTTGCCACGGGTATTGACATCAGCGATGTTTACGAGGAGCTTCGTTTACGCAAACGAACTGAACAACATTTGAAAGCACAGTACTCTACAACACGCGTCTTAGCAGAGTCAACTACAATCGACGAAACCATGCCCCAAATCCTGCAAGGAATCTGCGAAAGTTTGGGATGGACTTTTAGTGAATTTTGGATAGTAGATCAGCAAGCAAATCTACTGTCCTTGCTAAATACATGGTATAAAATCTCCTTTGAGATGCAAGAATTTGACATCCTAAGTCGGCAGACTACGTTTGCATCAGGAATTGGGCTGCCTGGTCGTGTCTGGGCTAGTGCCGAACCTGTTTGGATTGCTGATGTCGTGAAAGATCAGAATTTTATCCGCTCTCAAATTGCTGCCCAAGCGGAACTGCACGGAGCTTTCGGTTTTCCGATCTGTGGTGGTAAAAAAATCCTCGGTGTCATTACCTGTTTTAGCCATGAGATTCAGCAAGCTGACCCAGATTTGGCAACAGTCATGAATTCTATTGGTGAGCAAGTAGGGCAGTTTATCGAGCGCAAGCAGGCAGAAGAAGAACTTCAACGCCAAAACTTGCGATCGCAACTATTTACTGAAATCACCCTCAAGATTCGTCAGTCTTTACAAATCAAAGAAATTCTCCAAATCAGTGTTACGGAGGTACAAAAAATCCTCCATAGCGATCGAGTTTTGATTTATCAACCTTTGGCAGATGGATCTGGAACCACCATTGTTGAAGCAGTAGTTTCTGGCTGGCTGACAATCAAAGACAAAGAGCTAGTCAATGCTTACTTTCAAGCGGAATATACACAGCAGTACTATCTACAGCAGTACCGTCAAAAACGGAATCTGGGGCTTGCTGATTTTGATCTAGTCGAAGTCCAAAAAAGCCACATAGAATTACTGCAACAATTTGGGGTCAAATCCAATTTGGTCATACCGATTCTGGTTAAAGAAGAACTCTGCGGTTTGCTGATTGTCCATCAGTGCGGCAGTTCCCGCCACTGGTCTAGCTTTGAAACTCATCTTTTACGGCAAATAGCTGACCAAGTAGGTATTGCCTTAGCCCAAGCTCAAATGTTAAACGCAGAAACTCAACAGCGAAGAGAACTCGAAATTGCCCGTCATCAAGCTGAATTAGCTTCTAAAACCAAAAGTGCCTTTTTGGCGAACATGAGCCATGAAATCCGAACTCCGATGAATGCTGTGTTGGGCATGACAGGCTTAATGTTAGAAACTCCCCTAAACTCGGAGCAACGAGATTTTATCGAAACAATTCGCATTAGTGGAGACGCTCTCTTAAGCCTAATCAACGAAATTTTGGATCTATCCAAACTTGAGGCTGGGGAAATGACCCTAGAAACTCTAGATTTTGACTTATCTACCTGTGTGGAAGAGGTGTTGGAATTATTGGCTCCCCCAGCCCATAATAAGGGATTAGAAATTGCCGCGTTAATCTATCCCAATGTCCCCACCCATCTGCAAGGTGATGCTGGCCGCCTGCGGCAAATTCTCATGAACCTGATCAGCAATGCGATCAAGTTCACCAGTAATGGAGAGGTCGTACTACGAGCAGAATTGCGATCGCAAAACTCTACTACAGCCACCATCCACTTTGCCATCACAGATACTGGTCTTGGCATTACCTCTGAAGACCAATGCAAACTCTTTACGCCATTTACCCAAGTAGATGCTTCCACCACCCGCAAATATGGCGGCACAGGTTTGGGATTAGCCATCTGCAAGCAACTGGTGAGCTTAATGGGAGGAGAAATTGGCGTAGACAGTCGGTTGGGCAAAGGATCTAAGTTTTGGTTTGAAGTAACTTTTGCCCAGCAACTCCCCTCTGTATCCTCAGAAAGCGAACGCGGACTTCTGACTAATCGGCGCTTGTTAGTGGTAGATGATAATGCCACTAATCGCAAAATCATCCACCATCAAGCTACTCGTTGGGGAATGCAAGTAGATCAGGCTGCTTCGGCTGCTACTGCCCTCAAAGCTATTCAGGAGGCTGCTAAGCAGAAAAATCTCTATGACGTTGCTGTGATTGATATGCAAATGCCAGAAATAGATGGCATGTCCTTGGGAGAACAAATTAAGGCAAATTCAGCGATCGCTAGTCTACCTTTGATTATGCTTACCTCTACTAATCAACGGGATGAAATCCAACGAGCGCTAAAAATAGGATTTGCGGCTTATTTGGTCAAACCTGTCAAACCGTCCCGACTCCTTGATACCATCATGACTATTTTAGGAACGCACCTGGAACAAGAGGAGTCAGAATGGGCTACGTCCCGCTTTGCTAACAGGAGTCATTACGAAAACAACAGCAACTATCATTCTCCTAGCTCTGACTCCACCAAACTTAGAATTCTTTTAGCTGAAGATAATCTGGTGAATCAGAAAGTTGCCTTGAAACAACTCCAAAGCCTGGGTTATAGCGCTGATGTTGCTGGTAATGGGAAAGAAGTTTTGCAGTTATTGGAAAAAATTCCCTACGATTTAATTCTCATGGATTGCCAAATGCCAGTTCTCGACGGTTTAGAAACCACAAAAGAAATTCATCGATGGCAAGAAAGCAGCTTTGTCAATAGTCGTCGTCCTGTAGTAATTGCGATGACAGCTAATGCCATGAAAGAAGATCAACAACTGTGTCTAGATGCCGGAATGGACGACTATCTGAGTAAGCCAGTAATGAAAGAAAAGTTGGGTGCGGCGCTAGAGCGTTGGGGAAGTGTGATATTTATGGAAAAAGAAACTGTTGCCTTAGAGCAGACAGCTTCTACAACAGATGTAGGTTCAGTTGACCTCCCAATAGATTGGGAACGTTTGCATCAACTCTCGGAAAATAACCCAGAATTTGAATTGGAACTACTGCAAATATTTGTTGAAGATATTCAACCTCGTCTAGAGGTAATTAAAATAGCGATCGCAGATCATGACTTTGAACAACTAGCGCTCCAAACCCATCAAATTAAAGGTGCCAGTGCCAATGTTGGAGCTACAACCATGCATCTAGCCGCAGAAAAACTAGAACAACTAGCTCACAATCAAGAACGTCGAGGTACTACTAATTTAATCTCAGAGTTAGAAGAGTTTCTTAAACTAATTCAAGAATTTTTAATCAAGACTCTTAACTCCTAACTCCAAACTCCTAACTCCAAACTCCCGCTGTAACTTTAATAATATTTACTAATAAATAAACAGTAACGATTATCTCCTGTAGGCTCATAAGTCAACTTGTCGGCAATGGTAGACATGATTTTTAAACCACGCCCGCGCTCTTGAACGTTATCCTCAAATTCAAATGTTTGCTGCAATTGTTGCTCTAAGTCAAAGGGTTCACCTTGAGACCAGATGCGAATTTCTATATATTCATCTAACCGCACTGCTTCCATCTCAATAGGACTTTCAATAGGTAAATTTTTGTGTGCATGTTCAACAATATTAGTAAAGCCTTCTATCAAAAGTGTTTGACATTGCCACCAAATTTGCTTATTGGGAATAGGTGGTTGATTAATCTGCTCGAACCAAGACAAAACTTGAGGCGATGCTGTCAGGTCTGTGTTGACTTTAAGATAAATTTTATTTTTCACTTCTTAACCCAGAAAATATTTTGAGATGATCATATTCGGTAATTAATTTATTTAATTTGAGTAATTTCACTATACATTTCAAACTAAATTTCATATAAGTTGTGTTAGAGCAATCACTTACTTTTTATTCTACTTAGCAAAATTTAATTTATGTTTAAAATTCTGGTTATTGATGATGACCCTATAGTGCGAACAGTACTGAAAAGAACACTCCAAAATCAGGGTTATGATACCACTATTGCTAGCAATGGTGAAGAAGGAATTACACAAGCACAACTTCTACGTCCTGCTCTGATTATCTGTGACTGGATGATGTCTCAGGTAGATGGGCTAGAAGTGTGTCGTCGAATTAGAACAGATCCAGAGTTGGCAACTACTTTTTTTATTCTATTGACAGCTAGGGGAGCAGCTCGAGGAGAGGAGGAAGATAGAGTTAGGGGACTTGACGCTGGAGCAGACGAGTTTATCTCTAAACCAATAGAGATGAATGAATTGAAAGCACGGGTAAGAGCAGGACTAAGGTTACACCAGCTAAATCAGGATCTACAAAGTCAAAAGCAAGCTTTAGAGACACTCAATCAGGATTTGCAAACCCAAAAGCAAATTTTAGAAGCAGAATTATCTGAGGCCGCTGATTATGTGCGATCGCTTCTACCCTCACCGCTTGTAGGATCGGTAACTACAGAAAATCTGTTTATTCCTTCAGCACAGCTAGGGGGTGATTGCTTCGACCATCATTGGATTGACGAGGATAATTTGGCAATTTATTTGTTAGATGTATCAGGTCATGGGGTAGGTTCAGCCCTTTTATCTGTGTCCGTGCTGAATGTTTTGCGATCGCAATCTCTACCAAACACTAACTTTTGTCAACCCAGTGAAGTCCTGAAAGCCCTTAATCACGCCTTCCAAATGAGTAAACACGGTGATAAATACTTCACCATCTGGTATGGAGTTTATCACCGTCTTAAACGTCAACTCATTTATGCCAACGCCGGACATCCACCAGCTTTATTGTTATCTAATATCTCTACGAACAGCATCGAAGTTAAACAGCTAACTTCTTTAGACTTACCAATTGGCTTTTTACCTGATGTCAAATTTGAGGATGCTGTTTTTGAAATTGAAGAAAATAGCACTTTATACATCTTTAGTGATGGTGCTTATGAAATTAATCAGTCAGATGGTAAAATTTGGGGTATTGATGCTTTCATTGACTTACTAACCAAATATAGCCAGAAAGATACCTGTAATCTAAATCAACTATTAGCGAACATTCTCACATTAAATGCTCAAGATAACCTTGATGATGACTTATCTCTAGTCAAAGTTAACTTTGGTTAGTATAGTCAAACGTGCATTTGAGATTTTTTCATAGTTTATTGTGTTGCTAATACTTGGCGATTAAATTCATCTTGGTCAGCAAAAGTTTGCACAATTCTATCAATTTTTGTCAGTTCAAATAACATTCTTACTTGATCGCTGATAGAACAGACAAAAAGCTTACCATTGGCATTTCGCACCATTTGCATCGCCGATACTATAGCACCTAAACCAGAGCTATCAATAAAGGTTACTTTTTTCATGTCAATCAACACAATATCGGCTCCTTTTGTGACGACACCACTAACTTCATGACGTAACTCATTACCCCTAATACCATCTAAAATTCCAGATAATTCCAGGACTACAACATTCAATTTCATAGCTTTACTTTCCTGCTGTTTGGTTTGAAAAATATATGTGTATATTTTGGCATTGATATAAGGCAAACTGCAATAGATATCATCTAGCAATACTTTTTTTGTCTATTATATGCAGCTAGGCTTGTTTGATTGCTTGCCTATTATTATTTGCTATGGCAGTAAAGAAGTTACTAACTACTGGAGTTTAGACTAAAAGCGATAGGAGAGAACGCAAATCAAAAGAAATTAGAGGTTAAAAATATTATCTTGTCAGCCTTAAAGCATCCTGACCTTTAACAATTATTGTGTAGTATACCTATTCAGAAAACAATACAATAATGATAATCATAAAAAGGGTGGGAGAGAAACGAGCGTCGCTCGTTTC
>NZ_WBKL01000048.1:0-9325 GCF_015714705.1 Nostoc sp. NZL
GCAGCGTCAGATGTGTATAAGAGACAGGGAGGGGGCAGGGGGCAGGGGAGAATAACAAACGACTAATGACTAATGACTAATGACAATTGATTGCAAAGGTAATAATTTGGGACGGAGAGCGGAGGGATTGATGCCTGCTTTGTGTGCTACTAATACGCCCACTGCTTCTAAATATGAGTTTACCTGTATAGATTTGATCCCCAACGGTTGGGGAGGAACTTTTATCAGAGTTTTATTTTCTTCTACTGTAATTATTTGGCATCCTCTTTGGCTTAAACTCAGTAAGGCACTGCTACCACAAGCAGTTGCAGGTGCGATCGCAGCATCCACTTCATCTACCCAAATATCTGCTTGCTGAGATGCTATTGCTCCTCTCTCTACGATAAATTGTGGGGCCCGACTTAATCCTACAAGCACGCACGGCAAAAAAGTATAGCCCAATTCTTCGGCGGCGGAACGGGGAGATAAATCAGGTTGTGGAGGCTCGCTCAAAAGGGCGGGAGAATGGGCGCAAGGAATTTGAAAGGTTCGCACTAGCAAATGACTAATTACGGCTTCTGCACCTGCTAGGGGATCAACGCCTTCACCGTGGCGGTATTTTTGTACTGCTTCCTCATCCATATCATCGGGGAAACGGGCAACAACTGCGATCGCTTCTGCCCCCGCTTTTTTAATTAATATCTCAGCTGCCCGCAACAAGCTATCCGGGTTGCCAATTGTTCCCCAACTAGCTCCCGATGCTGTAGTCCGTAATTCTACATTTAATGGTGCATCTGTAATTACATAATCTGTAAGAGTCAATCCCAGAGTTGCTCTGACTGCATCGGCTGCTTGTATATGTCGTAGCCGTAACTCTGGCTCAATGGCTTGGTCTAAAAGCAAACCTACTTTGTTAGTGCGGACTGGACGCAAACCCCAGCATCCAGAGGCGAATTTGTCAAGCCCGTAACCTTCAACATAGAAAGCGTTTGGAAGGTTCCAATACAAACTTGCACCATTAAGAACATTGGGGTGAGTAATTAGGCGATCGCAAACCTGTGCTATGACTTTGGCAACAGGCAAAGCATCTCCTGCATAACCCCCAATGGCAGCCCCAACGCCTGTTGGTACGATTAAAATAGCGGTATATGGACGATTCATCTTAAGTTAAGAGTGCTGAGTTATGAGTGATGAGTTTATGAATCACAAGCCATCAAATCCTAACTATTGTACAGACGCGATTAATCGCGTCTCTCTGAATCGCATCTCTTTTCCTAATTCTTGACTGTAGTTACCACGGCTTCAAGTGTAGCTTTTTGTTCATCAGCATCCACAGAAGTAACTGCCCAACGCAGAGGTTCGCCTTGTTTCTTCAATTCTGTTTCAATTACTTCTAACAACTCTGCGGGAGTTTCTTGTAAATCAATTTCTGCGGTAATAAAATGAGTCGTCATTTTGGTAAATCCTGTTGATTTGTAGTTTCTAGAATAGCTGACTTCATCTGCGATGAAATACTTGTGTAATTTATCAGATTTGGTAATCTCAGTGAACAGTTATTCAGTTATGAAGAATCATCCGATATACTGATAACTGTTCGCTGATTATTTGCCTTTGCCAAATTGTAACTGATAAAGTACATCTTCCTTTTCCGTCTGAATTTTCAAATCAGAAAGGGGTTTGGCAATACAAAGCAATACATAACCTTGCTTTTGTAAATCTGGACTAACGCCCATACCATCAGTTTGATCCACAGTTCCCTCGCTTATTTGACCGGCGCAAGTTGTGCAGACACCTGCATTACAAGAACTTGGCAGTTCCAAACCAGCAGCTTCGGCAACTGATAAGATTGTTTCATTTTCAGGAACTTGCAAGGTATGAATTTTGCCTTGGTGATCAATTTCTACGGTGTAAGTTTTGGGCATATACAAAAGAAGCGTGATGCAACGGACAAATGTATTAGTTTATCTGAATTAGTTAAAAATATCCAGATGTTACTATAAAAATTTAGGTAAAAGATAGATAATTATAGCAACTAATTCTGAACAATTTTTAGATTAGTAACATTATTTACTATACAATACACAAATAAATTAGTTAAATTTGCTTACTATAAATATGCGCGTAGGCGTAGCCCGCCGTAGGCATCGCGTTTCCTTAGAGACTGTATCTGTAAGTCTGCCTTTTGGCATTGGTTCCATGTCTTGGAAAGTTGACACCACACAAAAGAAGGCGGCTTGGTCGCTTTATGTGGAATTGGTGACGCGCATTGCTGTACAACCTTTGGAAGTTGACCAGGGTTTGGTACGAGAAGCGATGAACTCTCTTTATAGTTTATTTGGTACAACCCGCGAAGTTCTCAAAGCCGCCGGGCCGGATGTGGGTGCTTCTCGTGATTCAGTGGGGGGAATTGCGATCGCTGTAAGTTAACAATATACACTATGTAGCGATTGTAGCGATGGTTGCACTCACCAAGTAACTTTGGTCATCAATGTTACAATATTGACTCTTAAGGTTACAGCATTAAGCCTTAGAGCTAGAACATAAAGGCTTAAGGTTACAACATTAAGGCTTCAGGTTATAACATAAAGGCTTTAGGTTACAACATTAAGCCTTAGAGCTAGAACATAAAGGCTTAAGGTTACAACATTAAGGCTTAAAGTTAAAGCGATCGCAGTTGACATAGAATACAGACCATTTATAGGGGCACAGCAATGCTGTGCCCTATTGTCTATTGCTTAAACATAATATTATTTTGCTGAAAATCAACCTTTGATGATTAAATTCCGAGAAATCACGGGCATAAATAAAAACTTTTACTAAAAAAATGCGCTTTTTGCTGAACCAGAATCCAGGTTAATTGAGACAAAATAGCTCTGTAAAGCTATTAAAAGTGTAAAACTATGACTCGAAGAAAACGTAGTTCCCGAATTCTAGAAAAAGCTGAATTTAGAGTTGCCGGGCTAAAAGCTATCGATCCAAAGATCAATTTTGATGATACTCACAACTTGCAAAACCTGACTCAATTAATAGACAATTTTCACAATATGCTTGATGAGTATAACGCTGCTATAGCTATGATTGACTCTTCTAGAAATAAGCTGGATGAGATGGAAAAAACCTTAAGTCAGGTTTCAGACAAAATGCTGACTGGGGTTGGTTTCAAATACGGCAAAAACAGCAACGAATATGAACTTGCAGGCGGCGTTCGAGACAGCGAACGTATCCGTAAAAGCAGATTAACACGCTTGAAATCGAACACAGATAAAACATCAGATGAAAATGCAATAACCGCCACGTCCTAACGGGAAGTCAAAAGTCAAAAGTCTTATATAATCTGCTTTTAACTTTTTTAGAATAGTATCTGTGAAAATTAAAGGTGTCCAGCAGATCCCCGACTTCTCAAAGAAGTCGGGGATCTATTTCATCATGAATAATTTAGGACTGCTATGTAATAAGACTTTGCATTAACCCAGAACTTCCGAAATCTTAAAATTGAATGACCAGATTTATCCATGATAAATTCGCCAAGGACTATCTAGAAGAACTACTAAAAGATTACCGAGAAGTGAAGGCATCAGAAAAAGTTTCAGGAGAGATTAAAGAAATAGATGTTTTATTCACTCCTGCCAAACAACAAAGCTCTAATATACAAATACTGGGTTTGCTAGGAAGATTTGCCGAACAGCCTGCAATTATAGAACCCTTACGGGTTCGCCAGTCGCTCATGGGGGAAACCCCCAAGACCGCGCTGGCTCACCATACCGCAATCCAGCTTCCACCGATGAAATCTGCGACTGTATTCTCAAATTATTAGAAATCAAGGCTCTCTTACGACGAGAAGCTAAAACCAATAAAACCAAACTTCAGGACTCAGAAATTCCTAAATTGTGGGTTCTTACACCAACCATATCTGAAACTAGATTATCTAGCTTTGGAACTATAAAAAAAGTAGGTTGGTTATCGGGAGTACATTTTCTGCCAGATGCGTTGCGAACAGCAATTATAGCGATACACTAACTACCCCAAACACCAGAGACATTATGGTTGAGGCTTTTAGGTAGGGGAAGCGTGCAGTCACAAGCAATTATCGAGTTGCAAGCGTTACCATTAGATTATCCATACCAAAAAGAAACTCTCGAATTAGTTTACAACTTGCGTGAAAACTTGAGAGTAAACCAAGAATTAGAAGCAGATGATAGGGAGTTAATTATGCGACTAGAACCACTTTATCAAAGAGACAGAGAACAAGCTATACAGGAAGGAAATAAACAAGGAGAACAACGTTTAGTTATACGTCAACTCAATCGCCGTATTGGTGAGATTGATACGTTATTAATCGAGCAAATTCAAGGCTTATCGCTTGAACAATTAGAGAATCTAGGAGAAGCATTGCTAGATTTTTCTAGTGTTGCTGATTTAGAAACTTGGTTAAACCAACAATCAATCTAATTCATTTCGATTGATAAAGAGTTAATTATGCGACTAGAACCACTTTATCAAAGAGACAGAAAACAAGCTATACAAGAAGGAGAACAACGTTTAGTTCTACGCTTACTCAATCGCCGTATTGGTGAGATTGATACGTCATTAATCGAGCGATTTCAAGCTTTATCGATTGAACAATTAGAGAATTTAGGAGAAGCATTGCTAGACTTTTCTAGCGTTGCTGATTTAGAAACTTGGTTAAACCAACAATCAATCTAATTTATTATTACTACACCTGGCGACTAAAAGTCGCGGCTATACAAACGAAACCCACCTCCGTGGGTTAAAAATTCTTGATTTCCTCTTAGTCCACGGAGGCGGTCACTGAGCTTGTCGTTCGCGCAGCGTCTCGTAGAGAAGTGTGGACTTTGTTTGTGTAGTAGCGAATTCTATTCGCCTCATACTTTTCAAACTTTCAGTATAAAAAAAACTGCAAACAACCGATTACCAGTAAGGCTTTCATCATAAAAGTAAGCTAAACTCTTATAGCCGAGTATTGCCTAAAAATATTTCATAATTAAAGATAGAACATCCCAATGGAGAACATAAAAATGCTAGAACAATATCGTAAACACGTTGCTGAAAGAGCAGCACTCGGTATTCCTCCTTTACCATTGGATGCGAAGCAAACCTCAGAATTATGTGAATTACTGAAAAATCCGCCAAAGGGTCAAGAGGAGATATTATTACATTTATTGAGCGATCGCGTTTCTCCTGGTGTTGATCCAGCAGCTTATGTCAAAGCTGGATTTCTCACCGCCATTGCTAAGGAAGAAATTACCAGTCCGTTGATTGCGCCCATCGAAGCAGTGCAATTGCTGGGCACAATGATAGGTGGTTACAATGTGCAATCTTTAATCGATTTGCTGCAATTGCCCACTGTATCCCTCTCCGACTCATCCGAAACACCTCTAGTAATGGGTGGACAAGGAAAGGAACCCATTTCCGCCTACGCCGCCAACGCCTTAAGCAAAATTCTCTTGGTGTATGACGCTTACCACGATGTTTTAGAGTTGTCTAAAACCAATCCTTTCGCCAAGCGGGTGATTGACTCTTGGGCGGAAGCTGAATGGTTTACCATGCGTCCCACAGTCCCAGAAGCGATTACTGTCACTGTTTTTAAAGTTCCTGGCGAAACCAATACCGACGACTTATCACCCGCCCAAAGCGCCACAACTCGCCCAGATATTCCCTTACACGCCTTAGTGATGTTAGAGTCACGGCAACCGGGAAGCTTACAAACCATTGCCGAGTTGAAAAAGAAAGGGCATCCTGTAGCTTACGTTGGGGATGTAGTTGGTACAGGTTCCTCGCGTAAATCTGCCATTAACTCAGTGTTGTGGCACATGGGAAATGATATACCTTTTGTGCCAAACAAACGCGCTGGGGGTTATGTTTTAGGTGGTGCGATCGCGCCAATCTTCTTTAACACAGCAGAAGATGCCGGTGCTTTGCCTATTCAGTGCGATGTCACCAAACTAGAAACCGGCATGGTAATTACCATCCATCCCTACAAAGGCGAAATCACAAACGAAGCAGGCGAAGTCATTTCCACCTTTGCCCTCAAACCTGACACCATCCTCGATGAAGTCCGCGCAGGTGGACGCATCCCCCTACTTATCGGACGTACCCTCACCGATAAAACCCGTCTTGCACTTGGTTTAGAACACAGCACAGTCTTTACCCGTCCCCAGCAAGCCTTTGATACAGGCAAAGGCTACAGCCTAGCACAGAAAATGGTAGGTAAAGCTTGCGGATTACCTGGTGTGCGTCCTGGCACATCCTGCGAACCCATCATTACTACTGTTGGTTCTCAAGATACCACAGGCCCCATGACCCGCGACGAATTGAAAGAACTCGCTTGTCTTGGTTTCAGTGCAGACTTAGTGATACAAAGTTTCTGCCACACAGCAGCTTATCCCAAACCAGTAGACATCAAAACCCATCACGAACTCCCCGATTTCTTTGCTTCTCGTGGCGGTGTCGCCCTTCGTCCCGGTGATGGTATCATCCACTCTTGGTTAAACCGGATGCTGCTACCCGACACCGTGGGAACTGGCGGCGACTCTCACACCCGCTTCCCCTTGGGTATTTCCTTCCCCGCCGGTTCTGGTTTGGTAGCTTTTGCAGCCGCCTTGGGTGTCATGCCTTTAGATATGCCAGAGTCAGTTTTGGTAAGATTCAAAGGTGAATTGCAACCAGGTATCACCCTGCGCGATGTCGTGAATGCCATACCCTACGTAGCAATTCAAAAAGGTTTGCTGACAGTAGAGAAGCAGAACAAGAAAAACGTTTTCTCTGGGCGAATTCTAGAAATAGAAGGTTTGCCAGATTTAAAAGTTGAACAAGCCTTTGAACTAACCGATGCTAGTGCTGAACGTTCTTGTGCCGGATGCACAATTAAGCTGAGTGCAGAGACAATTTCTGAATATCTGCGTTCTAACATAGCGTTGCTGAAAAATATGATAGCACGGGGCTATCATGATGCCCGTACCATGTTGCGCCGTGTCGCAAAGATGGAAGAATGGTTAGCAAATCCCGTGTTATTAGAAGGCGATGCCGATGCTGAGTATGCCGAAATAATTGAAATTGATTTAAACGAAATCAAAGAGCCAATTGTTGCTGCTCCGAATGACCCCGATAATGTTAAGTTATTATCGGAAGTTGCTAATGATCCAGTGCAAGAAGTATTCGTGGGTTCTTGTATGACGAATATCGGTCATTATCGGGCAACAGCGAAAGTTTTGGAAGGTGCAGGTGAAGTGAAAACTCGCTTGTGGATTGCACCACCAACACGCATGGATGAACACCAATTAAAAGAAGAAGGTGTATACAGCGTTTTTGGGGCTGCGGGTGCTAGAACAGAAATGCCAGGATGCAGTTTGTGCATGGGTAATCAGGCGCGAGTTGCTGATGGCACAACAGTATTTTCTACTTCTACCCGCAACTTCAATAATCGCATGGGTAAAGATGCGCGAGTGTATCTTGGTTCAGCAGAATTAGCCGCAGTTTGTGCGCTGCTGGGACGGCTTCCGACAGTGCAGGAATATTTGGATATTGTAGCGAGTAGAATTCATCCTTTTGCAGATGATTTGTATCGCTATTTGAACTTTGATCAAATCGTCGGTTTTGAAGATGAAGGGCGAGTGATTGCGTTGGAAGATATGCCGAGGCTTGAGGATATTTTGGGTATGCCAGCTAGTAGTTTAAGTAGATAATTAAAGTTTGGTGGGCAATGCCCACCTTTCAAATCAATTATTTTTGAAAAAGCTTAGAAATAGCTAGTAACTCACGCCCCTGGATTTCTACAGTAGAAGAATTTTTTCTAGTGAAAACTTTTTCCCCAAGAAATGAAACATCTGTTTGAACCGGGATGGTAATTCTAACCACGGAATGACCTTTATATGATATTGTGTCAAACTTCGTTAATACCTGTGTTTTTAACGGGTCAATTAGTGAAGAGTTGTGGATTGCATTAGTTAAGACTCTAACATATTGCTCTACAGTCTGATTTTGTAGCCTTGCTTCTCTATCAATTCCTACAACATATCTTCCATTAATCTCAATTGATTTTATTTTGTCTAACTTCTCTATTTTATGAGCATCTGTTTCAGAGTCTGTTATACCAATATGAATATATCCATCGCTATCTGACCCTAAGTTTGCTATTCCACATATAGTTTCAACAATTCTTTCTAGTAAATCTTTATTTAGGTTTCTTTTTGGAGATAAATCGAGTAATCCTTGCTTACATTCATACCTTGAAGTTTCTATACGAGAACGACGCAAAGAATTTTCAAGATCAAGTACAAGTTCAACGCCATGTCCTAAAGCAGATGGTTCTTTTTTAGCAAAACAATCTTGAATTAGACCTATAGTTTGCTTAATGTTGCTCTTACGGTCTTCTGTTGTTGTGTAGTGACTACTTAAATCTAGCTTTCTCTGAAGTCCTCGAAGACCATTCATTATACCTTCTGGATCAACAGGAGAAAGTTCTTTACGAATAACTAGGTCGAAAAAAGCCATTAAAATAGTGTAAAATGCCGTTCTGATAGGATTATTACTATTTGGATTGACAACACGCAGTAAAGACTTAGGTTCTGAACTATAGGCTTCTATTGTTTCTCGCATCACTGCAAATGTTGTAATTATATCCTGAGTTAATTTTTTGAATCCATAGGTTGCTAAGGCACTATCTAAAACTTGAGAATATTTGCCACTCAAGTCATATAAACTATCTAAACGTTCGGTGCTTACTGGCAAAGGTTCATTGAGTAAAATAGAAGCTATAATATCAGCTATCATTTGTTCGTCTTCGCTTTCTCGAAGTAGTTTTGCAGTTAAGGCTCCTTGTTTACACCATATAGTATCCTCAGCTTTAATTTTATAACCTTGATTACTTTTTTGTGAATCAATACTTATTTCTGGCATATCTGTAAGACGTAATACTTTACTGGAGTTTAGACTAGGCAACAAGAAAAGACTCAGCAACGCTGAGTTGAAAAGAAACAGACTTCAGAGATGAAAATCTACACTACTAAGCAGATTCTGATTGCTCTTTGCGGGGCTTGGTTGTAGTTTTTTTAACTATGGGGTAGCGAATTCTACGTTTACGTGGTTGATCCGTCTTCCAGCCTGGAGACTTTCCGCGAGATTTGGGTGGTTGGGCTGGAGTACCAATCACCGCAAAAACTCCACCTATAGCTTGAGCAACTCTTCCAGGGGTTAATTTTTCGAGAGGCTTCTGCCAAGGTAGAGGATTGTCAGCAACGATATCACGGGCTAACCACAACTCCCAAGTCATTAAAGGCATTAAGTCACTCCACCTCTCACATTGCTTGGGAGTACTCAGCTTTGGTAC
>NZ_WBKL01000056.1:0-15732 GCF_015714705.1 Nostoc sp. NZL
GGATGCAGGGGATGCAGGGGGGGGATTAGTGATTTCTCAACCAAGGTGATGGATTATTAATCATATTTACCAAACCGGATAAAACTTGGTTGTAATTTGCATAAACTTCTCGTCCTACTTCTACATTCATGTAGTTGCATTTGACAGCAAATTCAATCCAAGTTTGGGTTTCTGCTGCTTCAGCCTCACAATCGTTTAATTTAGCGATAAAAGCAGCTTCATAACGCCGTTTTCTCCATGCTTCAGCTAAATTAGCACAAACAGAACGTGAGGATCTACGAATTTGATCAGTTAACGAATATCTCTCCTCCACAGGGAATTTCTTTGATAGCTCAAAAATTTTCATTGCCGCTTCAAAGGCAATTTTATAAATCCCCAAATCTTTATGATCTTTGATTGCTTCTTTATTCATTGTTTTACTTCCCCTGCCTCCCCTACTTCCCCTGCCTCCCCTGCTCTCTTCACCATGATCTCACATTTTCGCGTTGCTCCCCCTTGTAGTTTACCGCCTGTGAAAAATTTTTATTACAATGCAGATGTCCACTAGGCGGCGTGCTGTCTATCCACGTAAATCGAGAAGTTAATCGATGAGTAATCAACTACAAGACTACAATCCTAGCGGCGTAGGTGAAATAAATGGCAACCTCTTAGGTTTGCCCTGCGATTACGAGTCTGCAAACTTGATTGTCTTTGGTGTGCCGTGGGAAGTCACTGTTTCTTATGGCGCAGGCACTGCTAATGGCCCACAGCGAATTCTCGATGCTTCGACTCAACTGGATTTGTTCGATTTTGATAACCCTAATGGTTGGAAGCAGGGAATTTTCATGGTGGAAATTCCCCAAGATATTTTAGAGAAGAACACATACTATCGCACCTTGGCAGCAAAAATTATCGAGCGATTAGCCCAAGGTAAACAACTCTCAGATACACCAGATTTAACTCCTGTCTTGACAGAAATTAATCAGGCTGGCGAACAGGTTAATCAATGGCTATTTGAAAATTGTCAAGAAGCAATTAACAAGGGTAAGCGAGTTGCAGTCATTGGTGGAGATCACAGTTCGCCTTTAGGTTATTTCCAAGCATTAGCGGCTAACTACGCCAACTATGGCATTTTGCACATTGATGCCCACGCAGATTTACGCGATGCATACGAGGGATTTGAGTTTTCTCATGCGTCGATTATGTTTAATGCGATGAAAATACCGCAGATTTCCAAGCTAGTACAGGTGGGTTTGCGTGATATTAGTCATGATGAAGTGCAAATGATTGACGAATCTGATAGTCGCATTATTGCTTATTACGACCCTGCAATTAAACAAAAGCTTTACTCTGGAACAACTTGGCTTGATTTATGCCGAGAAATTATCAGTCATCTACCTGAGTATGTTTACATTAGCTTTGATGTCGATGGTCTAGATCCAAAACTCTGTCCGAGTACAGGTACTCCTGTTCCAGGTGGATTGGAATTAGAGCAAACTTTTTGTCTGTTCCGGGAATTGGTTAATAGTGGGAGAAAAATTATTGGCTTTGATATCTGCGAAGTCGGTGATGCTGAGTGGGATGGTAATGTCGGGGCGCGGGTAGTTTACAAGCTGGCAAATTTGATGGATTTGTCTCAGCAGAATTCCCGATGAGTTGACAAGGGAACTCCAAAAAATAAATTATTCCGCTTGAGGTCGTTGACTGTTGACTGTTGACTGTGAACCGTCAACGGTCAACTGTTAACAGTAGCAATGGAATATTTTTTGGTTGGAAGTCCCTTAGGTGTTCGTTATTTACTGAACATCTGAAGAGTTTAGTTGAGCTTCAGCAATATCTTTGTTAAGCCATCGCCTAACTGCTCAATAGATGCCTGCTGTTTAGGATCTTTTAATGTGCCGTCGGCATTAAAAGCCTCGTAAGCTTTAGATACGGCTATTTGATCGGGAAGTACCAAAACTTTGATGTTTCCTAAGATAGACCGCAGGTGAACCAACCCCCGCAACCCACCAAGAGCACCTGGGGAAGCGCTCATAATGCTAGCAACCTTACCTGTAAAAGCAGCCAAGGGTGCTTCATTTGGGGCTGGACGGGATGCCCAGTCGATGGCGTTCTTCAAAACTGCTGTGAGTGAACTGTTATATTCTGGTGAAGCAATCAGCAATCCTTGATGAGAAATCATCAACTCTTTAAAAGTGCGGGCGTTGGCAGGTAGTCCTTCTTGAGCTTCCAAGTCTTCATCAAACAGAGGTAGTGGCAAATCGCGGAGGTCTATATAAGTCACTTCTGCACCTGCTGCCTTAGCGCCAGCCGCGGCGATTTTTACCAATTTTTTGTTGTAAGAATCAATCCGGGTGCTGCCGGCAAAGGCGAGGATTTTGGGTATAGATGCCATAGTTCTAGGTTGAATCTGAAGGATTGACCAGTTCAGCTGCATTATCCTGTTTTCAAGCGATCGCTATTTGCTACCTTTAGAGTTTCTTTACAAACTTTCTCTCAGATTATGGCAAGTTGGTCAGACTCTTATCTCGGCAAGTTACGACAAGTTGTAGGCAATCGCCTACTTCTATTATTTGGCGCACGTGTGATTATTGAGGATAACTTGGGGCGCGTTTTGTTGCAAAAGCGAAGTGATTTTAAACTTTGGGGGCTACCTGGTGGCTGTCCAGAAGTCGGTGAATCTGCCGAAGAATGTTCAGCACGAGAGGTTTTTGAAGAAACTGGTTTAACGGTTAAGCGGTTTGCACCTGTGGGCTTTTCTTCCAACCCAGCCTTTGAAACTGTAACCTATCCCAATGGCGATCGCGTCCAAACCTTCATTTTAATTTTGCGAGCCGTTGAATGGTCAGGCAGTCTCGCTTGCCTAGATGGAGAATCGCTGGCGCTGGAATTTTTTGATTTGGCGGACTTACCTACGTTAATGCCAAACGATCGCCCTGTTTTTGAAAAGTTTCAAGAATACAAGAAAAGCGGCGAATTTCAATTGTTCTAAAGCATTTTTTCCAAAAACTGCTTGGCGCGATCGCATTTAGGATTGTGGAAAAACTCGCCAGGAGTAGTATCTTCTGCTAAACTTCCCTGGTCGAGGAACATAATCCGATTGGCAACCTCTCTGGCAAAGCCCATCTCATGGGTAACAATTGCCATTGTGATTCCCGATAGCGCTAAAGCTTTCATTACTTCCAGCACATCCTTAACCATTTCTGGATCTAAGGCAGAGGTGGGTTCATCAAACAAAATCATCTCTGGTTCCATTGCTAATGCCCGAGCGATCGCTACTCGCTGTTTTTGCCCCCCGGATAGTTTAGAAGGATAGACATTAGCTTTTGGCTCTAAACCTACCTTAGCAAGCAATTCTAAGCCATGTTCTTCTGCTTTTTGCTTGTTTATTCCTTTCACCTTTATGGGCGCGTAGGTGACATTTTGCAGCACATTCATGTGGGGAAACAAATTAAAATGTTGAAATACCATCACCAAATGCTGACGCACTTTAGCGATGTTTGCTTTAGGCTTGGTGATTTCTTGATCGTGAAAGTAGATTCTTCCTCTGGTGGGTTGTTCTAGCAAGTTTATGCATCGTAGAAAGGTAGATTTACCTGAACCAGAAGGGCCTAGGATGGCAACCACTTCCCCCTGATAAAACTCAGTGGAAATATCTTTGAGTACGTCGAGTTTGCCAAAGGATTTACATAAGAATTCCGTGCGAATGATTACATTACTCACTTTCCCGTAACCTCCTTTCTAAAGCGGATGCACCCAAGGTCATACCCATTACTAAAACATAGTAAATTAACCCTGCAAATAGCAGTGGTTCAAAATAAATATACTTATTTGCACCAACGATTTGGGCGCTACGTAATATTTCCACCACCCCAATTGTTGACACCAGCGCAGAATCTTTGAGCAATCCGATAGTTTCATTTACCAATGCGGGGAGAATATTCTTCAATGCTTGGGGCAAAATCACATCCCACATCATCAACCAATAGGGAACACCCATAGACATCGCCGCTTCACTTTGCCCTTTATCCACCGCCTGAATTCCACCCCTGATGGTTTCCGACATATAAGCGCCAGAATTCAGGGTAAAAGTCAGCACCCCTGCTTGCAATGCGGAAATGTCATAGCCTGTAAGCTGGGGTGTTGCGTAGTAAACCAACGCCAACTGTAATAGCAAAGGTGTGCCTCGAAAAACAGAGGTGTAGGCGTTAGCAACCCAGGTAAGTGGCTTGATGCCGATAATTTTTAATAGAGAGAGGATTGTTCCCCAGATTAACCCCAAGGAGACAGACAATAGCGTAAACAACAAAGTTAAAGGGATTCCCCGAAGAATAAAGGGAATATCAGGAAGAATTCTAGTGAAATCAAGATTCAATCCGCCTTTGGCAGGAGTTGAAGATGCAGGATTGGCGGTAGTGTTTTGTGAAAACCACTTGGTTACTAGTTTAGCCAATGTGCCATTGTCCTTCATTTCTTGAAGGACTTTGTTAAACGGTTCTACTAAGGTAGAACCTTTGGGAAAAGCGATCGCTGATCCACTTGCCTCCTCTGAGGGAATAATATTAAATTCTAAATCTGGGTTAGCTTGGGCAAATCCCTTAGCGACGGTATCCTCAACAATTGCTGCATCAATTCGCCCAGATTTGATTTCTTGAACTACTTCCGGCACTCTGTTGAGTTGCTTTAGCTGAATACCCGCAACTTTTTCAGCAATTTTCTGAGCATTTTGTTCTTGTATCGTTCCTAGTTGTACACCAACCTTCTTCCCTGATAAGTCTTGGGGCTGCTTCAGGTTGCTACCCTTAGAAGCGACAATCGTATCTCTAGCTTCGTAATAAATAATTGAAAAATCAATATTTTTCTGACGTTCTGGAGTCGGAGTCATCCCAGCCATTACAAAATCAGCGCGATTTGCTTGGAGTGCAGGAATTAATCCATTAAAATCAGATTCCATTATCTGAAGTTTAAACCCTAGTTTTTCAGCAAGGGTCTTAGCAATATCTATATCAAAGCCAACGATTTGGCGATCACCTCCTTTAGTATCATAAAACTCATAAGGAGGATAATCTGGAGAAGTAATCATCGTCAGCGTGTCTTTACCTAAAGATGAGACAGCTTTTAGAGAATTACTATGTCCGATGATGCTGGCTACTAATGCTACAACTAGTATTGTTAGTAACCATACTTTCTTTTTCTTCATAAACTTGATAATTATATAATTTACACTCCGCACCTAAAACTGTCACATCAATCGAGCAGATAATACCTGTGACTAACTAATTACTAATTCGTAATTCGTAATTCGTAATTAAAGGTACAAGTCCCTGACTTTAGTTATGGAGACAAATAAATTTCTGACTTATCAGGTAATATATCTGCCTAATCTTATAAAAAATTAAGGACTGTCAAATTCTGACTTTGGTCGCCTCCAGCAGCTTAACGCTGGCATAAATAGCATCAATATAAGGTGTCGGAATTTGAGTGAGTTTTCCCAATTCTGCCACCGCGCCAACAATAGCATCTATCTCCGTGGAGCGTCCGGTTTCAATATCTTGTAACATCGAGGTTTTATGGGCACCAACATTTTCTGCCCCATTAATTCGCTGTTCCAAAGTAATACCAAACTTAGTACCTAACTTTTGGGCGATCGCTTGGGTTTCTGTCATCATTTGCCGTGCTAGTTCACGGGTGAGGGGATACCGACAAATATCCTCTAAAGTCGCGCCAGTCAGGGCACTGATGGGATTAAACGCCACATTTCCCCACAATTTGATCCAAATTTCCGTGCGAATTTGATTGCGAATTGGTGCTTTAAATCCTGCCTGTTTTAAAGCCTGTGCCAATAATTGGATACGTTCTGTTTTAGCACCATCGATTTCACCGAGAGTAAAGCGATCGCCTTCAATATGCTTAATCACACCTGGTTCAATGATCTCAGTTGCCGGGTAAACAACACAACCGATGGCACGATCAGCACCGATATTAGCTTCAATAATCCCATCTGGGTCAACAGATTGAATCCGCGTCCTTTCATACTCACCGCCATACTTGCGGAAGTACCACCAAGGAACGCCATTTTGGGCTGTTACCACCATCGTGTGAGAATCGTAAAGTGCAGGGAGAAAAGGTGCGATCGCAGGCACACTGTGAGCTTTAACAGTTAAAATGACTACATCTTGTCGCCCTGCTGACTGGATATCATTAGTCGCCAGAGACGGCATAGCAATTTGGCTAGAACCGTCTGCCATGAGCAACTTCAACCCATTTTTTTGAATCGCCTCCAAATGAGAACCACGCGCGATTAGCGTTACGGCTTCACCTGCTAGTGCCAGTTTTGCCCCTAAATATCCACCAATCGCACCCGCGCCAACAATACAGATTTTCATTTTGTTTAGGGATAGTTAGCAAATAATTAACTAGTTATTTACCCTCAAACAGCTACGCTTTGCATCGCTTTCAGTAGGTCTTGATGAACAGATTGTGAGGCAGCTACTATCAATCCAGGCAGGCTATAGTTTTGACAAGTATGCAGTGGCGGTAAAGTCGAACCATCCAAGGTAGTTACAATCCAGCCAGCCTCTTTCGCAATAAAAGCAAGTGCAGCACTATCAATAAATTTGCCCGATTTGGTCACTGCTCCACTCAAGTCGCCACTAAGAATACCATTGAGATTGGGAATTTGAATATCACTAGAGTAATCAGTGGCTATATCGATTACTTTATATCGATCTTTTAGTAAATGTGCAACAGAATTCATTCCCCATCCCAACAAAATAGAAGGTTTGGGAGATGTTATCTGTAACGGGGCACAGGCTTCTAAGCTCATCTCCAGCGTTCCTTTAAAAGCACCTTCGCCTCGAACAGCGTAAAAATAAACATTTTGGGCAGGAGAAATAGCGACTACTGCTTCAAAGTCATCCGAATTTAGAATACTGAGAATAATTTGGTAATTAGAATGTCCATCAATGTAAAACTTCGTGCCATCAATTGGGTCGAGTGTGACTAAATAATCACCATCTAAACCGAGTTCGGTAGCGCGAAAATACTTAGTATTGTTAGAACTTTCATACTCTTCCCCAAAAAAGCGAATCTCTGGAAAAGTGGACAGTAGTACAACTTCTATCAGATTTTGAATAGCCAAATCCGCATCAGTAAGCGCGGCAGTAAAAAAGTTTTTTCCTTGTTCTTTGGGGGGAAGTGCAGCAATTTTGGGTTGAAGAAAATGGGCATAGGCTGCTGCTACTTTGAGATGGGGGAGCAAAGTCTCCAAAATTAGTCGAGTCGTTGGTGTTGTGGACATTGCAGCAAACTCCTTTAAGAAATAATCTACCGTTGCCAGGGCGATAGCATTCTATAATCTAGACAAAATTACGGTATCATTTTGATGCAATGATACCACCGCTGCTATATTACTCTAATCTTTGTGTCTTAAAGAGACTATAAAACATCGCAACTTTTATCAGAGGGTACTACGATGGCATTAGAAATTTATTGCATCTGATTATGGCAAAGCAGGACGCTCCACTCACAACAGAAGCGCTAATAAAGGAAGTCTGTCGGCGGATTCGGGTAGCCCGCAGCTATTGGGATGCTCATAACAACGCTGCTTGCAGGGGTGAGCGCGATCGCGCATTAGCCCTTTATAATACACTGAGCAAGGAACAAAAAGAGCAGATTCCGCAAGTGTTGCGGGTATGGCTACGCTATCGCAGTGAGAAGTATTTTGGCGCACACCGAACACCGCCCAAATCGGCACGTAAATCAAAATAGTCCTTTAGTCGTATAGAATAAGTAACTAAATTCTGACGACTGATATCTTCATTATTAATAAAGCTTTAACCTAAAAATAAAATATAATGGAGAAACAGCAACTTATAAAATTGCTAATTGGTGATTTTACTTGGCAAAGATTGCTTCAATCTTTAATATTTATTTATATATTTTTTAGCGGATATGTATATCTTAGGGCAGATAGCATGATTTTTCTGTCTCAACCTTCTAGTTATCAAGATAATCCTGGAATTATCAAGTTAAAAAGTGGGGAAAATACGAATATCTCAGCTACATACTTGTTGAACAATAAAGCTAATTATACTATTCTTTATTCTCATGGTAATTCCGAAGATTTAGGAGATATAAAACAGATATTAGAAAAATTACACGCCTGGGGTTTTAGTGTCTTTGCTTATGATTATCGTGGTTATGGTACGAGTCAAGGAAAGCCAACAGAAACTCACGCATATGAAGATATCAATAGCGCTTACAATTATTTGACCCAAAATTTAAAAATATTACCTGAAAAAATTATAGTTTTGGGGCGTTCGGTTGGCGGTGGTTCTGCGGTAAACTTAGCAATGCAGAAACCAGTAGCTGGTTTAATTATTGAAAGTTCGTTTATTTCCGCTTTTCAAGTAATCGTACCATTTCGGATTTTACCTTTTGATAAATTTCCTAATCTGGAGAATATCAAAAAAGTAAAATGCCCAATCTTGGTGATTCATGGAAAAGCAGATGAGATTATTCCTTTTGCTCATGGAGAAAAGCTGTTCAATGCTGCAATATCGCCAAAACTTTCTTTGTGGGTTGAAGAGGCAAATCATAATGATTTATTTTGGGTAGCTGAAGAAAAGTATCAGAAAACTTTGCAAGAGTTTACTAAGCTTGTAAAGGCAAATCAGCAATTACCCCATTATACTAGTCTGCTTCAACCCTCTTAAATCCAATACAGTTCACTTAAGCTTTTCTTCCTTATAAGATTGAGTATAATTTCATAAGCTCAGTATGTAAAAAGATCATCGCCCTTCATCCTCTTCATTTAAGCGTTCGCGTAGCGTCTCGTAGAGAAGAGAGAAAAGATGACAGCAAGGATATCTGCCAAATCTAACTACTAAATAGATTTATCAATTGCTATGTGTTTTCTAGTAAATTACTAGCCAGTTGTAACGAAGCGATGACCGAGCGCTGTAAGTTGCCTGAGAAGATATTCTACAGCGTTGGGTCAACAACTGGCGGTTTGTGGAGGTACTGAGGCATAGGGTAAACCAGTCCTCGTGTAACCTTTGGGCTGTCCCGTTCTCTTGATATCTTATTTAAACTGCAAAACAGAGACTTGTAATGCCAAATTGGCAGAATCTTTTTGTCTTCAGATGAAGTGCCACCATTCCTGCAAATTTTTCTGAAGGGCGAATCGAAAGAATCGAAGGCAGTATAGGAAACTCTGCTAGTTCAATAGATAACTTTTAGCAAAGTTCGTTAAGCACGTACAATTTAGATCGGTTGTTACACACACCAGTCTGATTGTGATTAGCCATAATGTAGTGTAGTGGTGCAATATATTGCACTGTTACAAAAGCTAAATACAGAGGTAAACTATGTTTCCTTTTTGGGGTAATGCCTGTTATGGAAGCGAACCCATTTCGCACAAAGCTAGCTTAGAGCGGAAATTAAAATTCTTGATTTGGATGCGAGATGATTTAGAGTCTAAATTAGCTGGCATTAATGCTTCTATTGAGACCATTCGGCAGCAAATAGAACGCTCAGACTCAGCCGCTTAGGATTTAGTTCTTGCAGACTTTGTACTTAAGCCGATTGTAACTTCTTTGTGACTGGGTGCTGTAAATTGACTGCATCAGTGTTGTAGGTCTTTGTACAGCGCCCTGTCATTAACTGGCGCACAAAAGAGTTAGTCTTGAAAAAGAAAGCCCAGTCTTTTGCGCTGGTAGCTGGTGGAAATAACCTTGAATAAATAATTCAAGGCAGAGATAGGTAAGCAGAGTTTAATAATATCTTGAAGTTAGAGCCGTAATCGTCACTTAACGCGCCAACACTTAATAGAAATGAAAAATATTATCTCGATTGTTTGGAATAGCTGGTTAAAACGGCATGAAGAATCTATTCTACTATTTGACTCAATTGCTGCTGCTAGTGAGATTGCCCTTATGCTTAACGGTCAATGGGATGGCTGCAATGGGGTAATAATCGCTAAATGTGATGAGATAGCTGTTAACACTGCTACCAAACTATTAGAAGCTACATGGTGTTATCAAGGCGCATCAAAAGCCGTTCTAAACAGAGTAACAACTGATGAAGTTTTACGCCGTTATGCAATGGGAGAAAGAAATTTTATTAATGCTAATTTCAGGTGTGCAATACTTGCATCAGCAAAACTGAGTGAAATTAACCTAAGTTATGCAAAGTTGAGTTGGGCAGACCTAAGCCAAGCCAATCTCAGTAAAGCTGATTTAACGGCAGCAGACCTAAGTGAAGCTAATTTAAGTGGAGCCGACCTGAGTAAGACATACCTAATGAGGGCAAACCTAACCAAGGCTAACCTGCAACTAGCTAACCTAAGTGGGGCTAACCTAAGTAGCGCTAACTTAAGTGAAGTTAACCTCACTGATGCAGATTTAACAGGAGTTAATTTATCACTAGCAGACCTCAGAGGGGCAAATTTTCACTTCTGCAATTTGAGTGGGGCTAACTTAACAGGTGCCAAATTAATTGAAAGTGACTTGGCTTTTGCTAGACAATAAGCAGACCTAGAGGTGATTAGAATTAGGTTAGGTGTACCCGTCAGCTGTAGGCTTCACTAAAGATTTTCTCCACTAAAGTGCTTACTACAAAGCGTTTTTTATGTATGCCTATTTACTTAACAATCGGTTAAAACTTGAAGCTGCATAAAAAAAGTCCGCTTTCGCGGACTATGGACATTGGATAAGGTTAAGTTGTCACCAAGAGTGTCTACAAGATGTTAGACTCAATATTCATTCTTTCTTAGAAAACTTTAAAAATCAAGCTCCTCAGAACAAATATTAGGACATAACTCCTTGATTTAAGTCTTTTTAAAATATTATCTAAAAATAGTTTTTACGAAATTTTAATTACGAATATAGTTGAGATATAGCGATTCTCATTTAAATGATGTACACGTTTAGGGGCAAGACATTGCCGTGCCCTTACGATTATCTATGTTCATCTGTGGTTAATTCTTTTTTCTGTTACCCATGCAAGAACCGCTATAAAAGCTATTTTTGACAATACACTCGCTAAAATAGCACTTTATTTCAATCGAAAAAGACTAAGTTATATTACTAATTAATCAGACATAATTAAGAGATTTATGTCTGAATCTGTGTAAAATCCAAGTATTTTCCTTCTTAGATTTAAACCAGATTTTTGCAATGATTCATATTCAAATTTAGTAACATTGAAATTTTACTTAGTTTGAAAGATATTCTGTACCATTTTTTTGCCTACATTCGCCGCCGCCTTATCCAACTCTGCAATCTCACTGGCATTTAATTGCCAACCCAATGCACCAATATTCTCCCTTGCTTGTTCCACGCTCTTTGCTCCAGGGATGGGAATGGTTCCTTTACAGATGCACCAATTAATTGCTACCTGTGACATAGTTTTGTTTCTGGACTGTGCCACCTCTTGCAAAGTTGCCAAAAGTGATCCGCCAGCAGAAGCCGCTCCACTTCTACCCATTCCTGGCAATATCTGCCTAAACAGCAGACCTCGGATGCCTTTGGGCAAAGGGCCTTGCTCAGAGTATTTTCCTGTCAGTAGCCCCAAAGCCAGAGGGCTGTAGGCAATCAATTTAATTCCCAACTCATCACAAAGGTCTTTGAGCTTTAGTTGGGTGACAGGATATGTAGACAACAGAGAGTATTGAACTTGCAGAGTAGTAATAGGAACGCCTCGTTCAGCAAACTTTTTCTGCACTTGCTTAAGGCGCTGAGGCCCAAAATTAGATAGTCCTACTCCCTTAACTAGTCCTTGCTCATAAAGATCGGCAAGACCATCTAACAGCCCTCCCTCTTGCCAAGGAGCATAGTTTGCTGTCGACCAGTGCATCTGTACCAAATCTACGTTTCTTCCCAGGCGTTGGGCAGATGACTTGCAAGCCCTTACCATTGAATGACGTGTCCATCTCCACGGGTAAGCAGCAAGCTTAGTAGCAATACAAATATTGTCTTTGCCTGAACCTACATATTCTCGGCTGAATCGTCCCAAGAGTAGCTCACTTCGTCCATTCAATCTCCCTGTTCCGTAAGAATCACCTGTATCAAATAAAGTCACACCGTTGCTTACACAAAGGTTAAACACCGCTTGCAACTGGTCATCCATACTTTCGTTATATCCCCAAAGCAGTTGGTTGCCCCAGGCCCAAGTCCCGCAGCCCATGCTTGGGAGGGAGAGTTTTTGGAGAGTCTGCATCTTTGCTCTCTGTAAATTGCCTTATTAATTATCAGGCATATAGTAGGCATTAACGCGCGAGTAGCATGATTACTAAGCAAATGAGGAGAACATTGTAGCAATAGTGCAACGTTACCTATTTTGTTTTAAAAATTTACAAAGGTTTGGGAGGTTCCCCAAAGTAGGCTCACTACTTTCTTATTGGGCAAACTTAGCCCAAGCACATATATTTTTAGTCGGTTGTTAAAAGAGCGATTAGCACCAACCATTAGGATATTGTCGAATTTGCAAGGAGCCAAGCTTTCTGAGTCCATGCATTATTAAATAACCCAGCCTCTGGTACTTCTAATTCAAATGAATGAGGTGGTGATTTTAGCAATAAGGGCGAACCTTTATCATGAGCTTCAACTAAATTAACTATCCAGGGAAGAAAGTCTAAGATTTCTTTTGGTAATACAGTTAATTCAAAGTCCCACACCAAATTAAGACCTTGGCAGACTTGTCCTTTTCTGTACGTCGTGACTCTACCAGCGCTCTTGTTAATAGCCAGTCGAAGAATAAATGGGCGGAATGGGACAAATTCATCAGGTGCTGTATAAGCATATACATTTACATAATTCAGTCTCTGCCTATGATCCATCCAAGATGCGATCGGTGAATTACTACTATAAGATGTACCAGTTATCAGCACTGGCATATTCATAGCAGCAGCAAAGTTAGAGTAGAACTCACGCCTTAGTTCGCTAACAATATGTTTAGCTTCTGGGTTCATGGTTACTACACCTGTTACAAAAATGAGCGCATGGCTTCATAAGAGATAGAGATTATCAATTGTGGAAACTTCTCTTACGCTGTTTATCCTTAGCAATTGCTTTGCTTTTGAGCTTTTGCAGAGGCGTTTCAAAGTGTCGGTGCTTTCTGATATCTGGAAAAACCCCCGTGTTGGATACTTCTCGCTTAAGTGAAAAAAGCAGGGGAGCAGGGAGCAGGGAGCAGGGGAGAAAAACCACGCCATTTGCGGGTGTTGCTCTCAACCTGCGTGAGAAAAGGAGCAAGGGGGCTTTTGCCCACAATTCGGCTTGGTTTGTACCTTTTCCCTTGCCCCCTGCCTCTTATCAACGTAAGTCCGATTCAATCCCTTCATTTTTGCCTAGTATTATTTGCGTCATATTATAATTTCTACTAAATTGACTTAGTTTGTGGTTGGGTTGTGGTAATTGCTCCAGTCAACCAAAGCACAAAAAAAGGCAGACGCCTTGTCTGCCCTCAAGACTGTAGAGTTAAATTATTAGTTTTAAACCTTAATAGCGGCGAGAGGAACCACCATCACCACCTCGTCTACCGCCAGAGGAACCTCCGTCTGTTTTGGGTTTGGCTTTATTGACTTTTAAGCTCCTACCCATCCACTCAGCAGTATCAAGGGCCTCAATCGCTGCTGTTTCTTGTGCGTCTGATTCCATTTCTACAAAGCCGAAGCCTCTCATCCGACCTGTTTCTCGGTCGATAGGCAATTGAACATTTTTTACCGTTCCATATTCTGCAAAGACGTGCCGGAGGTCATCTTCTTTAACCTCATAAGATAGGTTACCGACGTAAATTGACATAAGAATGTCTCCAGAATCAGGGGGTGTAGAGATTTAGATCCGGAGAGGTCTGTAATACAAGTATATATAAAAACAAACTGCACAGCCGAATTTAATCTTCCATAAATACCTTAACATAAATTGAGAAGTTATGTTCATAAGCAACACTATACCTATCTGTTGATCTAAATACTTGGACAGTTGGCGAAACTCTTTTAAAATCAATCTATCAGCGATCGCACTGAATTTGAGGTCACTAAAAAAATCAATTACTGAACTTCTTTCTCTTCAAATAGTATTAGTATTTTTTAAATTTTATTCACTCAAAATTTCGAGGAAGTCTAACTAAATAAAACCAGTGCGATCGCTTGTAACGTAAAATTAATTTCCATCCGGCATTTGCTAACACCTTGACGCCCATGTTTTGCGACTACCTTATCCAAATTCTCACTGCCCGTGTGTACGATGTTGCCCAGGAAACACCACTGGAGTATGCCCCAAATTTGTCTGCGCGGCTAAATAATCAACTCCTGCTGAAACGTGAGGATATGCAGTCAGTATTTTCCTTTAAACTGCGGGGTGCTTATAACAAGATGGTGCAACTGCCACCAGATATATTAGCGCAGGGTGTAATTGCAGCGTCTGCGGGTAACCATGCTCAGGGGGTCGCCCTTGCAGCCAATCGCTTGGGAACCAAAGCGATTATCGTTATGCCAATAACTACGCCCCAAGTCAAGGTGGATGCGGTTAGAATGAGGGGCGGAGCAGTCGTGTTACATGGAAATACCTACGACGATGCTTATAGCTATGCCCGTAAATTAGAAGTAGAAAAAGGATTGACCTTTATTCATCCCTTTGATGATCCCCATGTAATTGCTGGACAGGGAACAATTGGGATGGAAATTTTACGACAATATCAGCAACCCATCCATGCAATTTTTGTAGCGATTGGAGGAGGCGGATTAATTTCTGGGATTGGTGCATATGTAAAACGGTTGCGTCCCGAAATCAAGATTATTGGTGTTGAACCAGTAGATGCTGATGCTATGTCTCAATCGCTAAAAGCCGGACATCGGGTGCGCTTGTCCCAAGTGGGCTTATTTGCTGATGGTGTGGCGGTGCGGGAAGTAGGTGAAGAAACCTTCCGTTTATGTCAGCAGTATGTAGATGAAATTATTTTGGTGGATACAGACGATACTTGTGCTGCGATTAAAGACGTATTTGAGGATACGCGATCCATTCTAGAACCAGCTGGTGCATTAGCGATCGCAGCTGCCAAAGCCTATACAGAACGAGAACAAATCGAGGGACAAACCTTAATTGCTGTAGCCTGCGGTGCAAACATGAATTTTGATCGCCTCCGCTTTGTGGCAGAACGGGCAGAGTTGGGCGAACGCCGCGAAGCGATCTTTGCAGTCACAATTCCTGAGGAACGGGGAAGTATTCGCCAGTTTTGTGAATGTATTGGCAAACGTAATCTTACTGAGTTTAATTATCGCATTGCTGATCAAAAAACAGCCCATATTTTTGTCGGTGTGCAAATTCAAAATCGTGCTGATGCTGCCAAGATGGTAGAAAACTTTGAAGCTCAAGGATTTGAAACTCTTGATTTAACGGATGACGAACTAACTAAATTACATCTGCGCCACATGGTGGGTGGGCACTCTCCCCTGGCTCACAATGAATTGCTTTACCGTTTTGAGTTTCCCGAACGTCCCGGCGCATTGATGAAGTTTGTTACTTCCATGAGTCCCGACTGGAATATTAGTCTTTTTCACTACCGCAACAATGGGGCTGACTACGGTCGAATCGTTGTTGGTATCCAGGTTCCCCCCCATGAGATGGAAGAGTGGCAAGCTTTTCTCGATAACCTGGGCTATCGCTATTGGGATGAAAACAAGAATCCGGCATACAAGCTGTTTTTGGGATAGGGGAGTGGAGAAGAAGCTGGGGAGCAGGGGGCAGGGGG
>NZ_WBKL01000076.1:0-6030 GCF_015714705.1 Nostoc sp. NZL
AAGGTCAACATTGAGCCTCAAAAGGTCAACATTGAGCCTCAGAAGGTCAACATTGAGCCTCAGAAGGTCAACATTGAGCCTCAGAAGGTCAACATTGAGCCTCAAAAGGTCAACATTGAGCCTCAAAAGGTCAACATTGAGCCTCAGAAGGTCAACATTGAGCCTCAGAAGGTCAACATTGAGCCTCAGAAGGTCAACGTCGAGCCTCAGAAGGTCAACGTCGAGCCTCAGAAGGTCAACGTCGAGCCTCAGAAGGTCAACGTCGAGCCTCAGAAGGTCAACATTAAAATTAAATCAAGGTTACACGTAAAAATTACATAGAATAAGTCTGGTAAATTCCGAAATACAGCATTTATATTTAGTAATTATTCTGTAAATATTAGCACCTCAAAATTGAATCTTGTAATGAACCCGCAAAACAAGCCCAAGAGTCTACAAGATATTCTTAAGCAACGTCAACAATCAGGTTTTGTGGGTCGTGAAGACCAAGTAAACCAATTTCGCCAAAATTTAGCATTACCCCCAGAAGACGATCGCCGTCGTTTTCTGTATAACGTTTGGGGTCAAGGCGGAGTTGGTAAAAGTACCCTGCTGCGACAGTTTCGTAAAATTGCTGACGAAGCGAAAATCATTTCGGCTTACATCGATGAAGCTGAAAAAACTATACCAGAAGTCATGGGTCGTCTAGCTGAGGAGTTAGAACGGCAAGGTCACAAACTAACGCAGTTTACAGAACGGTACAAAGTTTACCGCCAAAAGCGCCAAGAACTAGAAACAGATCCAGAAGCTCCTCAAGGGTTTTCCGCTTTTGTAGGCAAAACTGTAGTTAAAACTGGTGTGCGTCTAGCGCGTCGAGTTCCCGTTGGCGGTGCTGTATTTGACTTTGTAGATGAGAATGCTTTGGCTACCCAAGCCGGAGAATGGGCATCATACGTTGCAAAAAAAATTACCAATAAAGATGAGGTGCGCTTAGTTCAAGAGCCTGAAGAAGTTCTGACCCCGTTATTTTTGCAAGATATTTTTAAAATTGCTGAGAAAACTGCTGTTGTTCTGTTTTTTGATACCTATGAACGCACAGGAGAATTCCTAGATAACTGGCTACGGGAAATTTTGGACGGTCGCTATGGTGAAGTATCTCTCAATATATTGATAACCATCGCCGGTCGGCATGAATTAGATAAAAATTATTGGGCACCCTACGAGGGGTTAATAGTTCGTTTCCCTCTGGAACCGTTTACAGAAGAAGAAGCCCAAGAATATCTAACTCGCAAAGGCATTACGGACAATCGCATTATTGAAGTGATTTTGCGACTTTCTGGAAATTTGCCCCTGCTGGTAGGAATGCTAGCAGATGCTCATCCCAATGACCCCAACCAAGTACTTGAACCTAGCAGTAATGCTGTAGAACGCTTTTTAAAATGGATTGATGACCTGAAGCGGCGACAAGTTGCTCTCGATGCTGCCATTCCTCGGTGTTTGAATCGGGATGTTATAGCCAAGTTAAGAGGAGAAAAAGAAGCAGATGAACTGTTTGCTTGGCTCAAAGAAACATCCTTTGTCAACGAACGTACCGACGGCTGGGCTTATCATGATGTGGTTAAAACCCAAATGTTACGCCACAAGCGTCTTTCATCGCCCCAAGGTTGGGCTGAGATACATAGTAAGTTGGCAGACTATTACGATACGTTAGGTAACGAATTGCAATTAGAGCAAGTAAAAGCTTGGCGAGATCAAACTTGGCAAAGCTATAAGCTCAATGTTTTGTATCACCGCTTATGCCAATCACCACAAAAGTACTTACCTATAGCTCTCAATGAATTTCTTGCTGCTCTCAAAAATCAACTAACTTTTGCCCAATTTTGGGCAGCAACAATGCTTCAGGCTGGTAAAGATGTGGATTATGCTGAAGTTCAACGTTGGGGCGAGCAACTAGCCAATTGGTTAAAAGCCTATGAAGACAAACGTTATGAAGCTGCGGCTGAAATGCTCACAACACTCTTGAGCGATATTCGTCTTGAGGACAAATGGCGTGCAGTAGCGTTAGATTGGCGTAGTTATATTTACTCTCTATCTAATCAATACTCAAAAGCTTTGGAAGATTTAACCCAGGCGATAAAGTTAGTGCCTGAAGAAGTTGAGTATTTAACAGTTCGAGGTATGACTTACTGCCAAATGCAGCGCTACCAAGAAGCACTATTAGACTTTAACCGTGTTATTGAGCTTAACCCAAATTATCAATGGGCGATCGCCAATCGGGGTATTGCTTACCGCCTAATGAAACGCTACCAAGAAGCACTGCAAGACTTAAACCGCGCCATTAAAATTGACCCTAATGACCAATGGGCGCTAGCACATAGAGGTGTAACTTACCGCTTTATGCAGCGTTACCCAGAATCACTGCAAGACTTAAACCGCGCCATTAAAATTGACCCGAATTATCAATGGGCGATCGGCAGTAGAGGTGATACTTATCGCTATATGCAACTCTATAATGAGGCATTGGAAGACTTTAACCGTGCCATTGAACTTGACGGCAATTTCCAATGGACACCAGCTACGGGATTTAGGGGTTTTATTTACCAACGAATGCAGCGCTACCATGAAGCACCGCAATATTTAGACCACGCTATTGTACTTAGCCGAAATTACCAAGATGATTGGTATTTGTATGAGCGAGCTTTAACTTACCTAGCCCTTAACCAACCAGACAAAGCACGGGCTGACTTGGCGCTTGCTATGAAGCTTGCTAAAGAGTATTACGAAAAAGATTCTAAAAACTGGCGTAATAGCTTTAACTTAGCTCTTTATTATTTGGCTGCTCAATATAATCAACCAGCAGAGCAGTTATATCGGCATACCATATCTCAAGGTGCTTCCTTAGAGCGTATCCGTATAGCAGTCCAAGACCTGAATGACTTTTTAGCTGTGTTCCCTAACCATGTGCAGGCTACATCTATGCGACAGTTGTTGCAGTCTTCTCTAACTTAGGTCATTTAATTTCCAACCTAGCCACCAGAAAAATCACAAGTCCCAACAACCGCCTGGGAATCAATTCCCTCTCTTATACCTAAAGTCTTCTAAACAAGACTGGAAAAGGGTTTCATTCCACTTGAGTGGACTTGCGCTATGAGCCTGAGATTTCAATCTCTGGCGGACACACGGGTAAGCTGCAAAATCCCAGCTAACTTGACTTCGGGAGACTGGCGGCTAAATCTAATTGCGTATAAATAGCGATTTTAGCCAATTCATGACAAACTACTTTGCGTAGGCGTAGCCCAACCCAGGCATCGCTAAACCCAATTGCATACAAACATTAAGCGATCGCAACTACTACTTTGCCTTGCTCATGACAAACCGTAGGCGATCGCTTAATTCAAAACTCTTGCAAATACTTGGCAAAAGTCTAATGCCGAGTATTAATGGAACACACTTGAGAAGATATTATTAAGCTTTCTCATTAAAATGTCAAGGTTTCACTAAATAGGTGGGTGGGAAAATCCATAAGTACGTCATTGCGAGTAAAACGTACTCCTGCAAAGAAGTAAGCTACGCGGAGTCTCTGGTAGAGAAGCAATCACCAAGATGTCAGCAAGGTTACATTTGATTGCATTGTTAAGTTTATTCATGCTTACCTACTTACCTCAGGAAGGCTTGCCATTAGATATCACTACTTTCCTTAAATTCTCAGGCTGTGCTGACAAACTCTTTTCACCAAAATGCTTATCCATTAACGCCGGGACTTGTGAGGCTTGAATTCGGCTATGGCGGGTTTTATCTGGCATTACTAGGTTAGGCCCAGCTTTACAATTTTTCATGCAACCAGTGCCCTTGATTGTAACTTGGTCTTCTAAACCGCGATCGCTTAAAGCCGCCTCCAACGCCTGACAAACTCCTTTACCACCGCGTTTCATACAATCAGACTTTTGACACACCAAAATCGTGGCTTTAGTCTTAGCTGGTTTTAGCTTGACATTATCAATCGATGGGGGTTCTTGTGGTGCAGCGATAGTTTGAACTGTCGCCATTTCAGAACGCGCCGCCATCACCCGTTCAGCTTTCAGTGTAACTTTGTCTTTTTTTATATCGTATTCTTTATAACCAACAACTTGTAACCAAGTACCTGCTGGTAGCCGCAAGTCAAAAGCCGCCCGTAAATGTTTAGCCAGTTTAACGTAGCATTCACCCTCATGAGTACCCAGCAGTAAACCTTTCAGCTTATAGCCATCTTTAATAACAAAATCTATAAATCTGCCCTCAAGGCAAAATTCTGATACTTCCATATTGTCAGATGCGCCCATTTTTTAACCTCCTTTTAACTAATACAAGCTATCAAGCGAGATATTCTCAGCAACAACTAAAGATTAGAACTATTGGTAGCGACTTTTCCAGCAACACTCAAGAGTCCAAATCTGGTCTTGACGGGAGGCTGCTAATCGCCGGATCACACTCCAAAGTTGAATAGCTGCCATAGGAGAGCCAATTTCAACTTTTAAGGGCTGGTTAGCCGTACAACTACAGGGAATATCTAATTCCTTTAGGCGTTGATAGACTTGCCAGCGGTCTGCCCAATTCACCTCTACAAGGTGCTTGCTTTCTATTTCTGAACTAAACGATTTCAAGAGAATTGCCCTCAAAGTGCAACAAACTTGCAGTAACTACCGCGATTTAACTCTCTGCTTTTTGAGAGTCTGAGGAGTGTAACCTCTTAAAACCAGCATACCTTAAGTGCAAACAATTCTCAGTAACTTTGAAAAAAAATTCAAATTTTTGCAGCCATTCCATATTGAGAGGGGGATGAGGGACGCAAAGAGGACAAGATAAAATTTTCTCTCCCTGTTCCCGTTGAGAAATATGCACATTTAAGCTTACATGTCAACAATAATGAGAATTTTATGCAACTTGATGAGTGTGGCATCATCTAGCAAACAAGAAACTTGAGACTTTTAGTAAGCAAAAATACAAAATCTTGTGATGGCGAATCGGCTTGTTATTATTGTTAAAATGTTAATATGTAAGGAATAAGCAGTTAAAATCTATAACTGTTAAAAAGAGAGGAACGCAATGTCTGAAACGCAAACTTTGTTACGGAATTTTGGTAATGTATATGACAATCCTGTGTTGCTGGATCACAGCGTAACTGCTCCAGTTACAGAGGGATTTAACGTTGTATTAGCTAGTTTCCAAGCACTATACTTGCAGTACCAAAAGCATCATTTTGTAGTTGAAGGTTCAGAATTTTACTCTCTGCATGAGTTTTTTAACGAAAGCTACAACCAAGTACAAGACCACATCCATGAAATTGGAGAACGCTTGGATGGACTAGGTGGTGTGCCAGTAGCTACCTTCAGCAAACTAGCAGAATTAACCTGTTTTGAGCAAGAATCTGAAGGTGTATATTCCTCTCGCCAAATGGTAGAAAATGACTTAGCCGCAGAACAAGCTATTCTTGGCGTAATTCGCCGCCAAGCTGCTCAGGCAGAGAGTTTAGGCGATCGGGGCACACGCTATCTGTACGAAAAGATTTTGTTGAAAACTGAGGAACGTGCTTATCATTTGGCTCACTTCCTCGCTAAAGACAGCTTAACTTTAGGGTTTGTCCAAGCTGCTCAAAGCTAAAACTCTCATAATCTAGATTTGTCTAGCTAGACTGAAAGAAAAAGTTAGCAACACTAACTCTTAAAATATTATAAAAAATGGCAGAGAATGGAATCCTTATCTCTCTGCCATTTTTAATCTAAGTAAACATATTTTCATAATATTTAATATTGAAAATATTTAGCAATTAGATAGATCAGAAATATTTTTAGTTAAAAAGTTTATTAATATTCAATCATCAGAAAAGTATATGCCAGAATAAATCACCATCTGTTGCTAAATCTCACTAAATTAAATAATAAAGATTCGCAAAAACCTTAAAACTTTTAGCATCGCAATTAAATAAAATTAGAAATACAAAATAATCATTAGGTATAAGGCATTGGTCAATAATCAATAGTTCTTCCCCTGCCTCCCTACTCCCCCTACTCCCCC